>NZ_BAABAU010000004.1:300000-530521 GCF_039537585.1 Frondihabitans peucedani | reverse complement strand
GCGGGCTCGTTCTCGTTCTCCGACTTCGCGCCTCCAGCACGGCGCGATCCGAAGTCTCGCGACGCCTCCGGGCGGCGGGAGACGAGTCCGGAGAATGGACGCTCCGGACGACCCGATAGGGCCCGCCACGTCTCTGCGGAGCATGGCGGGCTTTTCGCTGCGCCGACTCATTCCTACTTTGGCTATTGACAATAGCCAAAAGGGAAAGCAAGATAGCCACATGACCTCAGACAGCGTCTCACCCACAGGAACCACCCGCTACCTCGACCGCCCCGAAGGGCGCGTCGCGTACGATGTCCAGGGCTCCGGCCCCCTCGTCGTCCTGGTCCCCGGCATGGCCGACCTCCGGTCGTCGTACCGCTTCCTGGCCCCGGCCCTCGTCGAGGCCGGCTACACCGTCGCCAGCACCGACCTGCGCGGCCACGGCGACAGCGACACCACGTTCTCCTCGTACGGCGACGTCGAGACGGCGGGTGACGTCGGCGCTCTCATCGACGCGCTCGGCGGCTCGGCGGTCGTCGTCGGCAACTCGCTCGCCGCCGGCGCGGCCGCCATCATCGCCGCCGACACCCCGGCCCGCGTCGACGGACTCGTGCTCGTGGGCCCGTTCGTGCGCAACCCGAAGTCCAGCGGCGTCATGCTCGCCGTCTTCCGGGCCATGATGTCGCCGCTCTGGGTCGCCACGGCCTGGAAGAGCTACATGCCGACCCTCTACGCCGGCACGAAGCCGGCCGACTTCGAGGCGTACCGGTCGTCGGTCGTCGCGAGTCTCCGTCGTCCTGCCTACGGGAAGGCCTTCTCGAAGACGGCCAGGCAGACTGACCACGACCCGGCCGAGGCGAGGCTCGCCCAGGTGACGGCGCCCGTGCTGGTCGTCATGGGGGAGCGCGACCCCGACTTCAAAGACCCTGCCGGCGAGGCCCGCTGGATCGGCGAGACCCTGCACGGCGAGGTCGTCCTGGTGCCCGAGGCGGGCCACTACCCCCACTCGCAGCGGCCCGAGATCACGACGCCCGCCGTCCTCGCTTTCCTCGATAGGCTCTCGAACCGTGCCTAGAGCAGGACTCAACCGCGACCGGGTCGCCGAGGAGGCGGCCGCGCTGGCCGACGAGGTCGGGCTCTCGCAGCTCACCCTGGCCGCCCTCGCCGCGCGGCTCGGCGTCCGCCAGCCCTCGCTCTACAAGCACATCGACTCGCTCGCCGACCTCCACCGCACCATCTCGCTGCGAGCGAAGGTCGAGCTCGGCGACGTGCTCGCCCGCTCGACCGTCGGACGCTCCGGTGCCGACGCGATCGCCGCCATGTCGCACGCCTACCGCACCTGGGCTCGCGCCCACCCCGCCCTCTACGAGGCGTCGAACGCGATGCCGGCCGAGGGCGACGCCGAGATCGCTGAGGTGTCGCTCGCGAGCATCCGGGTGATCGGCGACGTCCTGGTCGCCTACCGGCTGGAGGGCGACGACTCGATCGACGCGATCCGGGCCTTCCGCTCCACGCTGCACGGCTTCATCTCGCTCGAGAGCGCCGGGGGCTTCGCCCTCGCCGCCGACGTCGACCGGAGCTTCGCCCGGCTCGTCGCCGGCTTCACCGTCGCGCTCGAGCACTGGGTCGACGCGGGCTGAGGGCTGTTCACGGGCATCGCTTGCGGCCAGCCCGCGCGCTGATGCATGAGATTCTTCGCAGCTCGCCCGATTCATGCGGATCGGGAGGGGCCCGCCGCAGAATCTCCTGCACTAGCGAAGCAGCTCGTCCTCCACGTGCGTCGGCCGGGCGAGAGTGACCGCCGGGACGAGCGCCACGAGCGCCACCCCGAGCAGCAGGAGCAGCGGCACCGTCCACCCGCCGCTGACGTCGTGCAGCACCCCGACGAGGAGGGGCCCGAGCGCCCCGAGCGCGTAGGCGACGCCCTGCGCGAAGCCGCTGAGCGCGACCGTGCCGCCGTGCGTGCGGGTGCGCGTGTTGATGAGCACGAGACAGACCGGGAACAGGATCGACCCGCACCCGACGAACACGACCCACACCGCGGTGAGCGTCGTCGGCGCCAGCAGCAGGCCGAGGTATCCCACGGCGAAGCTCGCCACCCCGGCCGCGATCAGCCAGCCCACGCTCCGGAGCCGCGCGACGAGCAGGGGCGCGACGAGTGCCATCGGCACGCTGACCAGGCCGGTCAGGGCGAGCAGGAGCCCGGCGGCGGTGGGTGTCGATCCTGCGCGGTCGATCAGGATCTGCGGCAGCCAGGCGAACCCGGCGTAGGTGCAGACGACGCTGGCCGAGAACAGGATCGCGATCGACACGGCCGTCCGTGACCGCCACACCCGCGAGATCGCGGAGGCAGCGGGCGAGGCGCCGGCGACGGTGCCCGGGTCGGGCTGCCGCCGGGTCCGCACGAGCAGGACGAGCCACGGGATCAGCGCGACGATCGAGGTCGCCGACCAGAGGCCGAGGGAGACCCGCCAGCCGAACCGCTCGGCCGCGGGTGCTGCGAGCGCAGCCGGGACGGCGGTGCTGACGCCGACGATGCACGCGTAGACGGCGGTCAGGAGTGCGACCCGGTCGGGGAAGTACCGGCGGACGAGCGACGGCAGGAGGACGTTGCCGATCCCTGTGCCGGCGAACGAGACGACGCTGCCAGCGAGCAGGACGCCGAACCCCGGAGCCGACGCGCGGACGAGGTGGCCGGCCGTGATGAGCACCAGGGCGAGGAGCATCCCGCCGTCGAGTCCGGTCAGGCGGGCGGCCCGGGGCGCGAGGAGTCCGGAGATTGCGAACAGGATCGGCGGCAGGGTCCCGAGCAGGCCGATGTCGATGCCGCTGAGAGGGATGTCGGCCTGGACGTCGCCCACGATGGGCGAGAGGGCGGCCACCGCCTGCCGGAGGCTGAAGGCGACGAGGACGATGCCCAGCAGAGCCGTCGTGCGGCCCGCCCAGAGCGGCAGGCGGCGGGACTCGAGCACCCGCCGAGTCTAGGGCGGCGGTGGTCGCTGGCGGCGAGAACTCGACGCCGCGCCGGCTACCGCCGCGCCCTCAGCCCCGAGCCTCAGCCCCGCGACAGGCCCAGCAGCGCCCGCGGGTCGTAGTACGAGCGGAGCCGCGTGATCCTGCCGCTCGCAGGATCGAGGTCGAAGTGCTCGGACTGCGTGACCGGCCCGGCCGGAGTGGGGAAGTGGATCAGCGCGACCACGCCGTCGCCGGTCTCCCGGGCGTAGAGGGCCTCGATGTCGGCGTTGCCGAGGAGCGGCGCGACGGCAGCGGCCATCGAGAGGGCGGCGCTGCCGGTCGCCGGGCCGCCGAGGCGCGCCTCGACGAGGGGGCTCTCGAGCACGAAGCCGTCGTCGACGACCTCGCTCAGAGCAGCCGTGACCTGGTCGGCCGAGCCGGCGCGGTAGGCGGCGTAGTAGCTCCGCACGGTTTCGAAAGACTTCTCGGACATCCGGCTCCTCGATTCGATGGGTGTGGGGTCACCCTAGGGCTTCGAGGTGCACGGACTGCGGGTCAGTCAGAAGCGGGAGCAGCAGCCACCTCCGCCTCCCAGCGCGCGACGAGCCGCGCCAGCCGGTTCGCGCGGACGCGCTCGTCGGCCGCCGTGATGAGCGGGTGGATCGCCGAGTACCGACCCGCCGAGGTCAGGGCCGCGAACCGGTCAGCGGCAGCGGGCGAGGCCGCGAGGGCCGCAGCGAGATCGTCGGGCGTCTCGACGCTCGCCTGACCCGCGTAGGCGCGCTCCCAGCGGCCGTCCGCCCGGGCCCGGTCGATCTCGCTCTGCCCGCGGGGCCGCATCCTGCCCTCGTCGGTCAGCCGGGTGACGAGCGTCACGTTGCGCTGCGACCAGAGCGACGCCCTCCGGCGCGGGGTGAAGTGCTGCTGGAACGTCGCGTCGTCGATCGCGTTGCGGCGACCGTCGATCCACCCGCTGCACAGGGCCTCCTCGAGGGCCTCCGCGTAGGTGAGGCTGGTCGGCGAGGTGGTGCCCTTCTTGGCGAGAACCAGCTTGACGCCGTCCGAGGAGTCGTCGTGGGCGTCCAGCCAGGATCGCCACGCGGCCGCGTCGGCGACGACCAGGCGATCGGGCGTCGGCTCCGGGCCGGCCGAGTCCGCGTCGGGAGTCATGCGATGCTCCTCCTGCTCCACGAGGTGCTCCTTCCGATTCGAAGGACGACGGCACGGTCCCCGCCAGGGAGCGTCGTCCTCCAGAGCAGTCTCCTCCGGCAGCGGCGCCGTCGCGGGGGAGGGCTAGCGCTCCGCGCGATCCTGCGCCTGGCGGGCGATGGTCGCGAGCACCTCGTCGACGACCGCGTCCATCGACCGGTCGTCCGACCCGGCGGCCCACTCGTCGAGCGCGACCTGGAAGGCGAGCACGCCCAGTTCGGCGAGCACGGTGGCCTCCAGCGGGGGCTGACCCCGCTCGAGGAACGCGGCCCGGGAGGCCCGGACCATGTCGGCGCGCTTGCGGGCGTCGCGGTCGCGGAGCTCGTCGTTCGCCAGGATCATCGCGCGCCAGGCCCCGGTCTCGGCCCGGTCGCTCGCGAAGAACTCCGCCGAGACCCGGTGCAGGACCGTCCGCAGGACCGCCATGGGGGCGAGGCCGGAGGGAGCAGCCAGGATCAGTCGGGCGGCGTTCTCGGGGATCTCGTCACCCCCGAAGACGACCTCGCGCTTGTCGGCGAAGTGACGGAAGAAGGTCCGGGTGGTCAGCCCGGCCCGAGCGGTGATCTGGGGCACGGTCGTCGCCGCGTAGCCCTGCTCGGCGAACAGCTCGATGGCCGCCCTCTCGAGGCGGCCCCGCGCATCCGGTGCCCATCGCATCTCACCATCGTAGGTGCATGACACGACGTGACATGGCGTAGCATGACACGAAGTGTCATCAACAGAAGAGGAACCCATGCCCGAGAGCACGAATCAGGCGCTGTGGCTGCGCGCACCGAACGGACCCCTCGAGGTCGGCCCGGCGCCGCGTCCGGTCCCGAAGCCCGACGAGGTGGTCGTCCGCGTCGAGGCGCTCGCCGTGAACCCGGCGGACGCGATCACCGGGATCCTGCGCCGGGTCGCGACGCCGAGGCTCCGCTACCCGGCGGTCATCGGCAGCGACCTCGCCGGTGTCGTCACGGAGATCGGCCGCGACGTCACCACCCTCCACCCCGGCGACCGGGTTCTCGGCTTCGCGAACGGCTTCGATCAGACCGACAGCTCGTCCGAGGGTGCGTTCCAGGCCTACGTCGCGGTGGCCGAGCAGGTGTGCAGCGTCCTGCCCGCGAGCGTGAGCGCCGAGGAGGCCGCGGTCCTGCCCCTGGGACTCGCGACGGCCGCCGCCGGGCTGTACGAGGTCGACCAGCTGGCGCTGTCGCTGCCGTCGCTGCTGCCGTCGCCGCTGCCGACCGGGGTCTCCGCAGCGCAGCAGGCCGGGCCGGACGACCAGCAGGACGTCGTGCTGATCTGGGGCGCCTCCAGCAGCGTCGGCTGCAACGCGGTCCAGCTCGCCCGGGCCAGCGGCTTCGCCGTGATCGCCACCGCTTCACCCCGCAACCACGACCTCGTCCGGTCCCTCGGCGCGGAGGAGGTCGTCGACTACCGCGGCGCCGACGTCGATCGCGAGATCGCGCGGCTGATAGGCACCCGGAGGCTCGCCGGGACGATCGCGATCGGCGCAGGATCCCTCACCCACTGCCTGCGCATCGCTCGGCACACCCGGGGCTCACGCCGTATCGCGTCGGTCTATCCCGATCCGCTGACGAAGGCGCGGGCGGTCCTGGCCAGGATCCGCGGTCTGCACGTCACGACCATCTGGGGGAGCAGCGTCATGACCTCACCGGTCGGCCCCGCCGTCTTCCAGCGCTACCTCCCCGCCGCGCTCGCCGACCGGACCTTCGTGCCCGCACCGTCGCCGGAGGTAGTGGGCACCGGGCTGGGGGCGCTCCCGTCGGCGATCGAGCGCCTCCGCGGCGGTGTCTCCGGCGCGAAGCTCGTCGTGCGCCTCGAGGCGGAGGACGCATCGTGAGCCCGAGCGAGACGATCCTGGTCTTCGGTGCGACCGGGCAGACCGGCCGGCACTTCATCCAGCATCCGCTCCGCGACGGGCACCGCGTGCGGGTCCTCGCCCGGACGCCGGCGAAGCTCGGCGATGCGCGTGCCCGGGTCGAGGCCGTCGAGGGCTCCATCACGGACGACCTCGACCTCGACTCGCTCCTCGAGGGCGTCGACGCCGTGGTCTGCCTGCTCGGCGACGCCAGGGCGCAGCAGGATCGGAAGGTCAACACCGAGTTCGTACAGCGTCTCGTCCCCGCGATGCGTCGGCAGGGAGCGACCCGGCTGCTCTACCAGGCGGGCGCCCTGAGCGCACCACCCGACCGTGCTCTGCCGGTCGGGCTCCGCGCGGTGCGGAGCACCATCGCTCGCAGCTACCTCGGACAGCACCGGGACAACGAGGCGGTCATGCGCTACCTCACGGACGAGGCGGACGACCTGGCCTGGGTCGTGCACCGCGCCGGCATCGGGTCGGACGGGCCGTCGAAGGGGGCGCTCGAGAGGTCGTCGAGGAGTCCGAGCATCGCCACCTTCGGCGACTGCGCCGCCTACGGCTATGGGCTGCTCTCCGATCCTGCGGCCGTCCACACCTGCGATGTCAGCTCGTACGCGCGAGGCGGGTCGGCGGCGTAGGTCGTGCGGCTAAAGCGTCGTCGCGGCTCGCTGTGTCCGTGAGAACGCGGCGGCACGTCGGATGCGGAGGATCCCCACGATCGATGCCGCGACGATCAGGGCCGGCAGGATCGTGAACGAGATCACGCGGAACCACACGTCCCACGAGTCAGCGCCGAACGAGGGCAGGAGCTGTGTTCCGATCACGCCGACCAGGAGCAGCTGCGAGTGCACCAGGAGGACGGGCTGGTTCAGCCAGAAGGCATCGGCGTACTCCACCGCCCGTCGATGGTCGTCGGCGGTGAGCGCCGGGTCGGTCTTCCCCTGAGGGGCGAAGACCGCGCGCCGAATCGCCCGTCGGGTCGTTCGATCCCTGCCCGCGAGAGGGACGCGGAGTTCGTCGGCCCGGATCACGTTGGAGGGGTACATCGCGAAGAAACCGGCGTACCCGCCGACGGTCAGCACCCCCGCCACCACGCTGAGGACAGTCGGCGGGTGGCGATGGATGAGCAGGATCGTCAGCACCCCGCCGACGACGGCGCCGATGCCGACCGCCCAGGACGTGCGCCACCACAGGTGCCGGTTTGTAGCCCGAGGGAGCTCCGCCTCGGTCACTCGACGAGACCCGGCCCGGCGGACGGCCGGCTCTCGAGCTGCGCGAGGAGCGCCTCGATCCTCCGGAGCGTCCGCGGGACGAGGACGACCGAGACGATCGTCATCGCGAGGAAGAGGGCGAGGAGGATCCACGCGACCGGGTCGCCCGGCTCCTGAGCGAAGAGGTAGACGCCCAGGAGGGTGAAAAGACCGAACACGAGCGGGTTCAGCCACCGAGCCTGCCGGTTCTGCCGCCGCCGCCGCTCGAGCGTGGAGACCCAGATCGAGGGTTCGGCGTCTTCGGGGACGACGCCGGTCTTGAGGGCCCGGTTGATCCTGGTGACGTTCTCGGCGCCCCCGCTGCGGCGGCGCTGCCTGGCAGACACCGCAGTCATGAGACCGCCGAAGACGGCAGCCGATACCAGTCGGATGAGGGCGTCCTGCACGGTGAGTCGCGCATCGTGAGCCAGGAGCGAGAACCCGTAGGTGCCGATGAAGTAGAGCACGGTGAGGAAGGCGAACAGGACTCCGAGGGAGGAGCTCTGGAGTCGCGGGCGGAAGTCGTTCATCGGGTCTCCTGGGTGGCGAACGCGAGGAGGATTCGGGTCTTCTCGCTGTGCTGAACCTAGTACGGGCCGTGCGGATCGCGGCGGGTGGTCCGGCGATCGCAGCGGTCACGCCCACTCGCCGTCCTGGGTGCCGAGGTTCTGCCGCCCCGTCTCAGTCAGGGGGATGGCAGCCAGGCCGGTGAGCGCCATGCTGCTCAGAGCGGCTCGGGAGACGCCCGAGCCACCTAGCATCGTCATGCCCTCGATCAGCGCGCAGAAGAAGGCTCCGAGCGCCTCGGCGTCGGCGCCCGAGTCGACCTCGCCCGCCGACTGGGCCTCCAGGATGCACGCGGCGTAGTGGGCCTGCTGGGCGGAGAAGGCCTGCGCGACCGCCGTCGCCACCGCCGGGTCGCTCGCGGACAGCTCCACTGCGGCCTTGGTGAAGAGGGACGGCAGCGCCTGACCGGAGCCGTGCTCGACAGCGGTGCGGACGAGGTGCGCACGGATCCGACCGATCGGACTGTCGGTGCCGTGACGGATGGCCTCGACCGTCTGGACCGCCTCCGCGGTATCGCTGAGGAAGGCGCGGAGGAATAGCTCTCTCTTGCCTCCGAACGCGTTGTAGAGGCTCTGCCGTGCCAGCCCGGTCGCGGACAGGAGATCGTCGAGCGAGGTGCCGGCGTAACCTGAGACGGCGAAGGCCCGCCCGGCCCTCGCGACGACGTCTCGTTCGTCGAAGGTGCGAGGTCTCGGCACGCGACTCCCTTCCCTGCGGTCTGTCGATCCGAGTCCATTGTGACGGACGGGCCTCAATCCTCAGGCGATCGAAGCGCCCCCGTCGACGAAGACCTCGCTGCCGGTCATGCCCGAGCTCTGATCCGAGACCAGGAAAAGCACCGCGGCGGCGACCTCGTCCGGGCGGAGCAGGCGGCCGAGCGGCATTCCGCTCGCGATCTGCTCCAGGAGTGCGTCTTCCGAGCCGGGCGCGAGGCCCTTGAGGCCGGGCGTCTCCGTCGGGCCGGGGACGACGGTGTTGATCCGCACGCGCCGGGGAGCGAGTTCGGCCGCCCAGGTCCGGGTCATGGCCGCCACCGCCGCCTTCGAGCCCCCGTAGAGGCCGAAGTCGCGCTCAGTGCCCGATGCCGCCGTAGAGCCCGTGACGACGATCGCGGCACCTTCATTCAGGAACGGGACGGCGCCTGAGACCGTCAGGGTGGTTCCTCGGACGTTCGTGGCGAACGCCGTGTCGATGTCGGCGGCCGTGACGTCGGACAGGGCCTTGAACTCGCCGAGTCCTGCGTTGACGTGCACGGCGTCCAGCCCGGCACCTCGCGCGGCGACCACATCGAAGAGCGCTGCGACGTCGTCCGGTTCGGAGGCGTCTGCCCGTACCGCGGTCACCCGGTCGCCGAGCTCTTCGGCGACCTGGTCGAGCTGCGACTGGCGTCGTCCTGTGACGATGACGTGCGCTCCCTCTTCGACGAGACGCCGGACGACGGCGAGTCCTATGCCCGACGTGCCACCTGTGACCAGGGCCGTACGGCCCTCGAGTGCTCCACACATGATCTGCTCCATCCTTGTTCTTGACTGATCAGTCTTGAATGCTAGACGCGTTTGACTGATCAGTCAAGAACCCCGGAGGAGTGGGCTTCGTGCACGAAGCGGGCCAGCGACAAAGGCAGCCTGCCGGTGATGCGTTCGACGACATCGGTGGGCTCGGTGTCCGTGTACGTCGCGTCGGCGTGAGCCAGCGCTGCGGCGAGGGCCGGGGGCAGGGTGCGAGCGAGAGCGTCGGAGAGCGCCGTCTCCGAGACGTGCTCGGCGTCGATCCTGCGGCCCAGCTCCCGGCTCAGAATCGCGGCCGTCTCCTCCCCCGAGAGCGCCTCCGGGCCGGTGAGGAGCAGCTCGCCCGCGAGCGGCACCTCCGCCGTGAGGGCGGCCGCCGCGACGGCCGCGACGTCGTCCGCGTCGATGTACGCGATCCTGCCGCTCAGCGAAGCCGTCCGGAGCACCCCCTCGCGGACCATCGCAGCGAGGTAGTGCGCGGCGACGAAGTCCTGTTGGAACCAGGTGGGGCGCAGGATCACCGCCTCGTCGAACGAGTCCCGGACCACGTCGTAGACCGCACCGAGGCCCGGGTCGCCCGCGGACACGGGCTTGGCTCCGAGCAGCACCGCGCGCCGGACTCCGAGCCCCCTCGCGGCTGCGAGGAGCGGCCGCATCGCGTCGACGGGCTCAGGATCACGTGCCGGTGCGACCAGATACACGGCGTCGGGGCGCGACTGCTCGAGCACTCGGATCGTCGACGCCTCGTCGCTCCAGTCGAAGGCGGCCGTCTCCGCTCCGGAACCCCCGCCGCCGCCACTCCGGCTCGCGACGACCGGAGTCACGCCCTGCGCGACGAGGAGTCGCGCGACGCGCGAGCCCGTCGTCCCGGTTCCTCCCGTGACGAGCACCCTCCGCACCCCCGTCACGCGTCCGCCTCCGTGACGATCCTGCCGCCCTGGGGGTTCCAGTAGTCGCGGTAGGAGCTCACCCGGCCCTCTCGGAGCCCGACGACGGCGATGGACGACGTTTCGCGGACGACGGACGAGCCGGCCGGGTCCGGATGGCGTGCGCGCACGGTGAGCTCGATCACCACGACGTCGGGGTCGTCGGTCCGGAGCACGGTGAGGGAGCGGACGGTGCGTGCCGAAGCGGCCGCGAGGACACTGCGGAGGTAGCCGCCCACCTCGGTGCGTCCTCGGAGCAGTCGTGGCCGGCCCGCCGGGGCGAACGGGAAGGCGAACTCGACGTCGTCGGTGCATGCGTCGAGCCAGCGTTCGACGTCGCCGCCGGCGAAGGCGCGGAGAGCGTCCTCGAGGTCGGAGATCGGGTCTTCGGTCAACGCGGTGATCCCTTCTACGATCGGACTGATAGTCCGGATCATACGGACCGTTAGTCCGTTTAAGCAAGAAGGAAGAGTGATGGCAGCGCTGAGGTCGGACGCTCGAAGGAACGAGAGGGCGGTGCTCGACGCTGCCCGGACGCTGTTCGAGCGAGCGGCGACGCCCTCCGAGGTGTCGATGGACCAGATCGCGGCGGCGGCCAGCGTCGGGAAGGGCACACTGTTCCGGCGCTTCGGAGACCGCGACGGGCTCGTCCGGGCCCTGGTCGAGGCAAAGACGACGCCTCTGTTGCAGGAGATCGAGTCCGGCCCGCCGCCGCTCGGCCCCGCGGCTGCTCCGGCAGAGAGGCTCTGCGCCGTGCTGGCGGCGATCGTGGACGTGAAGATCGAGACGGTGGCTCTCAGCCTCGCGCACGAGAGCGGCACGTCGAGCCCCTACGCGGCCGAGGGCTACCGGGCCACCCACGCGGTCGTCGCGTCACTCCTGACGGAGCTGCGCTTCAGCGGCGATGCGGGCATCGCCGCGCACGTCCTCCTCGCCGCGACGAGGGCCGACCTGATCGCGGTGCTCGTGCGCGCGGAGGAGCGGACCCGCGATGAGATCGTGGACGGCGTCGTCGGCTGCGCCCGGGCGCTGGTCCGTCGCGACGCCGGCCTCGAGTAGGACAGGGGTCGGGTCGGATCAGGCCGCGAACGCCCCGGCCAGACCGGCAGGACGACGGCGCGTCGTGGGAAAGGCGGCGACAGCCGATTCGGTGGTGGAGTCGCGCGCACCGACGGAAGACTCGCCCGACGCGAGACGGAAGAGCGCGTTGACCGGGTCGACCGTGGCAGCGTGGACGCGGGTCGGCGAGAGGGTGGCGACGCCGTCCTCGAGGTTGACGCGGCCCGTGTGCCAGACCTGGTTCTCGAACCAGATGACACCGACGAGGTCGGCTCCGAGAGTGGCCGTGACGACCCGGCGCGGCGAGCCCCAGCGGTCGGCCTCGGAGCGGGAGAGCGACAGGACGCGGGGGCGCAGGGCGGGAGCCTGGGCGAAGAGCTCGTGGACGAGACGGGCGTAGCGGCGGTTCGTGGTGATCACGGCGAGACTGCTTTCTGGTGCCCCGACTTATCGACAGGCACCCGCGGTGCCGTCGCCGAGTTCAACCGCCCGACGACTCGGCAGGGCAGCCGAGTCGTCGGGTCGAGTCGCACCCCCTCGGGGAAAGGGGCTGTGATGCGGACCGCCGATCCGGATGGCGATTCGGGCGCCATCCGGACCGGATGCTCGGTCGTGATGCAACTGTACGTGTCCTCCAAAGTGCGGACGCGCGTGTCGTGACCCCCAGAACAAGGGCCACGACCCTCAGGACGGGGGTGATCGCGCCCACGGGAAGGCGTCGCTGCGGTACCGCCCGCCGCGATCAGAGAGCCCTGCCGGCGTGCGAGCGGACGAGCGCCACGGGCCGGAGAGCGGGAGGCAGGCGGTGGCCGTCGTGGCCGATCGGGTGCCCGCAGGATCCTGCGCGACCACACCCGTCAGCCCGTCGCGGCCGCCGCCCGCGCCTGCCCCCTCGGCCTGCAGCAGGATCGCCTCCGCCTCGTCGAGGACAGCCTCGACCTCGGCCGCCGTCGGCACCAGCTCAGGCACGAGCTCCGGCACGACCTGCTCGATCAGGCGCGACATGACGCCCGCTCCGGTCAGCTCGCGACGGCGTGCTGCTCGGAGGCCTGACCCGAGGTGACCTCGATCCTGCGCGGCTTGGCCTTCTCGCTCACGGGCATGACCACCGACAGCACGCCGTTGTCGTAGTGCGCGGTGATCCGCTCGGAGTCGATGCCCTCGCCGACGCTGAACTGGCGGAGGTACGAGCCGTGCGGCCGCTCCTGCGCGAGCCACTTGGCGTTCTCGCGGGTGTCGGGCGTGCGGTTGGCTCGGATGGTGAGCAGCTGGCCGTCGACGTCGATGTCGACCGAGCCGGGGTCGATGCCCGGCATGTCGGCGTTCAGGACGTACTGGTCGCCGTCGCGGTAGAGGTCGACGGGCATGAACTTCGGCCCCTGTCGGCCGCTGAGCAGCGTCCCGGTGAGACGGTCGAGCTCGGTGAAAGGATCGAAAGACATGGCCATGATGAAGAGTCCCCTTTCGGTTGTCGCGTGTGGAGTTCTGAAGCCCCGAGCCGGCTCGCTCGAGACACGAAGAAGATAACTCTGAGGCGTCGCGGATGCCTCGAAATGCGCTTCGAGCTCGCTTCAGGAATGCTGAAGAACGCACCGCCGGCACCCCGTGTGCCCCACCCTGGCCGCGTCCGCAGGAGCGAGTGCCACGATGGGGAGTCGCCGTCCACGACGAGAGGTCTCCCATGCTGTCGATCATCTACTCCAGCGTCGCCACGACGCCCTTCGACGACCAGAGCCTGGCCGACCTCCTCACCCTCAGCCGGACGAACAACAGCTCCGACGGCGTGACGGGCATGCTGCTGTACCGCGACGGGCACTTCCTGCAGGTGCTCGAGGGCGACTACGACGCCGTCCGCGCGAAGATGGCGGTCATCGCCGCCGACGACCGGCACAGCGACGTAACCACCCTCCTCGAGGAGGTCGTCTCCGAGCGCCGGTTCCCCGAGTGGACGATGGGCTACCGGCCCGTCGCCGAGCACGAGGCCGACGACATCCCCGGCTACCGCACCACCTTCGACGACATCGCCGGACGCCGCACCGGCGGCGGCACCCTCCTCGCGCTCCGCCAGGTGATGGGCTGGTTCCAGGCACAGCCGGGGTAGCGTCGACCCCATGAGCGACAACGAGCAGACGCACCCCATGATGGAAGGCAGCGAAGAGGCCACCAACAGCGAGAAGCTGTCGGGCCTCATCGAGCAGGTCGAGCACGACCACGGTGACGAGGGTGCCGAGAGCATGGCCGACCACCTCCGCGACCGCATGGACGAGACGAAGGTCGAAGACGAAGAGGGCGGCGACGCGCTCGAGTAGCGGTCGAGCGCAGGATCCGGTGCCTACCGCACCTCGACGATCCTGTCTATCCCGCACCTGACTTCGGCCCTCCGTCGGCGCGCGGTGGTTGCGTGCGACCATGAGAGAACTCAGGGTCGTCAAGCTGCTGGACCGTCTCGAGAACGCGGCGGGGCTCGACCCGCTCGCCGACCGGGTCACGAGCGTCGTCAACGCGGTCATCCGGCCTCGGTCGCTGCGCGACCTCCTGCACGGCGTGCCCGCGGGTCACCCGCTGCACCCGGTCGCCGTCATGATCCCCATCGGCGCCTGGACGTCGGTCGCGATCCTCGACATCGTGCCCGGCCGCAACAGGGCCGCCCAGACCCTCGTCGGCGCCGGCCTCCTCGGAGTCGGGCCCGCCGTCGCGTCGGGCTTCACCGACTGGTCGGAGCTCCACGAGCAGCAGAAGCGCGTCGGCCTCGTGCACGCCGCCGCCAACGTCGTCGCGTCGGGCTTCTACCTGGCGTCGTACGCGAAGCGCCGCTCGGGCGGCAGCGGCAAGCTCCTGGCGCTCGCCGGGCTCGCCGTCGTCTCCGCCTCGGGCTTCATCGGCGGCCACCTCAGCTACCGGCAGGCCGCCGGTGCGAACCACGCCGAGGACGTCCCGCACCTGTTCCCCACGGGCTGGCACCGCCTGGCCAGGCTCGACAGCCTCACCGACGGCGAGCCCACGAGCATGCAGGTCGGCGGGGTCCCGCTGTTCGCCCTCCGTCGCGGCGAGGGTGTCGACGTGCTGTCGAACGTCTGCAGCCACCTCTCGGGGCCGCTCTCGGACGGCGACGTGAAGGGCTCCGGGGCCGACGCCTGCATCGCCTGCCCGTGGCACGGCTCCGAGTTCTCGATCCGCACCGGCGAGGTCGTCCACGGCCCGGCGACCGCGCCGCAGCCCCGCTTCGACACCCGCATCGTCGACGGCGTCGTCGAGGTCAGCCTGCCCGGAGCCGGTTGAGCCGACTCCGTCGCCCGCAGGCTAGCGCCCGCCCTGCTCGATGCGGGGCGGCGTCGGCTCGAAGCCGACCCACGGGCACCTCGTGCAGACGAGCAGCACCCGGTGCACCGACAGCGCGGTGCCGTAGAAGCGGTTGAGCTCCTTCCGCGTCCGGCTCCCGCACGCGGGGCACGGGCGCGCCGCGGGTGCGGCTTCGCGCTCCGGGGGCGGTGCCATGGCTGTCCGATCCGAGCGGCCGGGATCGCGCCCGTCCGCCGACCGCAGGCTCTCCGCGGTGCTCTCGTCCGAGTCCACTCCGGGCAGCCGCACCTGTCCGGCCCCTCATCTGGGCATTGCGCGCGCCGGTGACTGAGCTCAGGTGAGTGAGGTGCGCCGCTCGACCCGGGTGTCGACGGCCCGGCGGAGGGCCGCCTCGAACGCCGGTCCGTCGACCGCACCGACCTCGTCCCAGAGCGCCACGACGACGCGGTCGCCGAGCTCCGCGATCTGCACGTACGGATCGGCCGGGAAGAGCCGGTGGAGCGGCATGGCCGCGTTCACTCGGACGCCGTCGGGCGCCCAGGCCTCGGCGGGGAGGCCGCTCGGCAGCACCGACACGTTGAGGTCGACGGTGGTGCGGGCGGCGACGCCGGTCAGCGGCTGCCTAGAGAGGAGAGGGTGCCGCGTCCGCAGTGCGACGCTCCCCTTCAGGTTGCCGAGGAGAGCCTGCAGCGGACCCTTCGACGTCACCGCGCGGGCCACGGACGCCGTGAGGCCTGCGGCACTGCTGTCGCCCGTGCGGAGGGTGCCCACGGGGTAGTTCGTCGAGAAGGGGCCCTCGATCCGGAAGCCCCGGCGCCCGTACCGGCGGAGGTCGATCTGCATGCGGATCCGGTGGTCGACGGTCGCCGGGGTGGCCTCGCGGACGGCTTCGAGGACGAGCGACACGAGCCGCATGCCCGACGTCGAACGGCCTGCCGGAGAGGCACTCGCGTCGAGCGAGGAGACGGTCCGGTGGATGCGGGCCACCTCGTGCGCCTCCAGCACGATGCTCGTAAGCCCCCTCGATCGGTGCTCGGCATCGACCCCGACGCCGTGCGGGAGCTGCGGCGGGCACTCCGTCGTCGCCTCCGCCTCCTGGCGCGCGCGGCTCGCTGCGCGGAAGCCCTCGCGGTCGACGAGGCCGGCCGCTCGGGCGGTGTTCCAGACGGGGAGGCGGTCGAGCGGTCGCGGCTCGGGGCCCGCCTGGGCACCGGATGCGTCGACCAGGATGCGGGCCACGTGGGCCGAGGCGTCCACCCCGTCGAAGAGGTCGTGGGGCATGACGATCGCGACCAGCAGGCCGGACGTGACGATGCGGATGGGCAGCCCGGCATAGCCGCCCTCGAACGCGGCGAGGGCCAGGGCGGCCGGCTGCAGGTCGACCGGGCCCGTCACGACCGCGTCGGCGGCGCGCCTCCGGGCCTCGGCGGCGGAGAGCCGGGACCAGGATCCGGGGCGGCGCCGCGCCCGCCGCAGCCCCGCTCCGACCGGTGCGGCCAGGTGTCGCGCAAGGCTCTCCGGCAGTCGCGCGACGACCTCGGCCCGGAGGGGCCCGAAGACGGAGACCATGTCGAGGTCGGCGTGGAGGTGTTCCCGGGCGGACATTCGGGGAGCGTACCAGCCGGCCGGCGCCCGCGACCGGCCTCCGCCCCGCCGCCCGACTACGCCTGCAGCTCGATGCCGGTCTGCTCGGCGAGCGTCTCCAGCAGCCGGTCCTGGAAGCCGGTGTCGTGCACCGAGGCGTGCGGCTGCCGCAGCTCCCGGTGGTACCAGTAGCCGCCGCTCGTGCGCGCTGCGGCCTCGGTGCTCGTGACGAGCCACTCCTGCGTCCGGTGGCCGAGCTCGAGGTCGTCGGAGGCGCCGGCGCCGCCCATCCTCGTCGGGACCCAGCCCGGGTCGACGGCGTTGCTGAAGACGTCCGGGTGCAGCCTGGCGACGGCCGCCATGAGCGTCGTCACGAAGAGCTTGCTGTCGGAGTACGACCCGGCGCGGTGCCCGGTCCAGTCGAGTCCGTCGAGCCGGGCCCGACCGCTCAGGTGCATGCCGCTGCTGAGGAACACGACGCGCTCGGGCAGCGGCAGGAGGGCGGTCAGCAGGTAGGGGGCGACGACGTTGACCGGCAGGACCGCCGGGCCGTCGTAGACGCCGACGTTGTGGATCACCGCGTCGAGACGGGGGCCGCGGCCGAGGGCTCCGGCGATCCTGAGCACGGCGTCCCGTTCGGAGAAGTCGCCGACGACCACCTCGGCCCCGCCCGCGAGCAGGGGCCTGAGGCTCTGGGCGCGCTCGTCGGAGCGCGCGTGGACGACGACCTGGTGGCCGGCTGCCTGCATGGTCTCGGCCGTCAGGCGACCGAGGCCGTCGGTCGAGCCGGTGACGAGGATCCTGCTCACGACTCGGCTCCGACGAAGAACTCGAGGGCGACGCCGTCCGGGTCCTTCACGCTGAGCGCGGTGCCGTACGACGCCTCGACGAGGCCCGAGTTCGCGATCCCTCTGTCGTCGAGGTGGGCCTGCCACTCGCGGAGATCGTCGATCCCGTCGACGGCGAACCCGAGATGGTCGAGGCCGGGGGTGAACGGGTCGAACCGTCCGTCGGTCCCGCGGTCGTGGACCGTGAGGCCGATGTTCGTGCCGGAGGGCAGGCGGAACAGGCGGCGCGTCAGGCCGTCGCCCTCGATCCCGCCGATCGGGGGGAAGCCGAACAGCCGCTCGTAGAAGGCGGCGCTCGCGTCGAGGTCGCGCACCGTGAGGGCGACGTGATCGATTCCGGAGAGAGTGGGCATCCGTCTAGACAACTCCGGTCGGGTTCGCGGGGTACAGAGCGCAGGGAGATGACTACAGTCGTCTCAGACAGCACGGATACGCTCGTCGCCGGCAGGGGGATGTCGGCGGGCGCCACCGGGAATGACCGACCCGGACCGTCGTCGAACTCCCGAACGGCACCCGTGCCGCCCCTGCATCACGAGCACCCGTCACCCGAGCAGCCTGCGGTGGGCGAGAACGAGGAACCCTCTGTGTCCACCGTCATCGGCGCCACCACCACGGGCAGCAGTCCGCTCCTCGGTGGCCGCTACCGCCTGCAGGAGATCATCGGACGCGGCGGCATGGCCGTCGTCT
This sequence comes from Frondihabitans peucedani, assembly GCF_039537585.1. Classification (NCBI taxonomy): domain Bacteria; kingdom Bacillati; phylum Actinomycetota; class Actinomycetes; order Micrococcales; family Microbacteriaceae; genus Frondihabitans; species Frondihabitans peucedani. Next base: position 512,779 of record NZ_BAABAU010000004.1, on the reverse strand, counting down.
ACCGCGCCCACGACGAGAGCCTCGACCGCCCCGTCGCGGTGAAGGTGTTCCACGCGGGGCTGGTCGATCCCGCCCGTCAGGAGGCCGAGCTCGGCGTCCTCGCATCGCTCGACCACCACGGCCTCGTGAACCTCCTCGACGCCGGCACGACCGAGACGACCGCCGGCCTCGAGCGGTTCCTCGTGATGGCGCTCGTCACCGGTCAGGACCTCGCCGACCGCATCACGGCCGGCCCGATCGCCTCCCGCCACATCGGCGAGATCGGCTACGACCTCGCCGAGGCCCTCGACTACATCCACTCCCACGGCGTCGTCCACCGCGACATCAAGCCGTCCAACATCCTGCTCGTCGACTACGGCGACAACACCAAGCGGGCCCGCGCGAAGCTCACCGACTTCGGGATCGCCCTGGCCGAGGACGTCGAGCGCCTCACGGCCGAGGGAGTCACCACCGGGACGGCGGCGTTCCTCAGCCCAGAGCAGGCTCGCGGCGGCGAGGTCGGCAAGGCCAGCGACGTCTACTCGCTGGGGCTCGTCCTCCTGCAGTGCTTCACGAGGCGCACGGAGTTCCCGGGATCGCTCGTCGAGTCGGCGATCGCGCGACTGAGTCGCGACCCCGTGATCCCGCCGGAGCTGCCCGAGAACTGGCGTCACGCCCTCGCCGCGATGACCGCCCAGGATCCTGCGGCGCGTCCCGTCGACGGAGAGCTCGTCGCACTGCTCCGCCAGGTCGTCATCACCGAGAGCGCCCGTCACCGCGACCAGGTCCTGGAGGAGGCGGACGAGCGAGCGCAGACCTGGGGCGACACCGCGCCGGACAACATCTCGGCGTTCCCCGACGAGGCGCTGCAGCGAGCGGCGGCGCTCGCCGCCCGCATCCTGCACGCCCCGATCGCGGTCGTGAGCGTCATCGACGGCGAGCGAACGCTGTTCCGCTCGTACTTCGGAGAGCAGGTCGCCGACATCGCCCGTCAGATCAGCCTCGCGCCCGGCTCGGCGCCGTCACCGGTGCCCGTGGTCATCCACGACGGTCTCGTCGATCCGCGCGTCCGCGAGAGCCACCTCGTCACCGGGCCGCTCGGCCTCCGGTTCTACGTCGGCGTGCCCCTGACCGGCAGCGACGGCTCGACGCTGGGAACCCTCTCGGTGCTGGACACCGTCCCGCACGAGACGACGGCCGACGACCTCCTCAACCTGGAAGACCTCGCGGCACTCGTCGTCGAGCAGCTCGAGTCGCGGCGCCCGGCCTCCGGACGCACGCTCGACACCCTGCCGCGCATCTCCGGCATCGACGTCCCGACGCAGGCTCTCTAGGTTCCGTATCCCGAAAACGCACTCCGGAGGCAGCTAGTTAGATCAACTAGCGATTGGGTGCATAATCGCATCGGCACCGATTCACGGCGGTGCTGAGGCCCCGATTCACGGCGGGGCCGCTGCTCGACAGGTGATTACTCAGGTGGTGCAGGCCACCAGGAATGAGACGACCGATGTCTACTTCGCGACCCCGAAATCGCGCTCACGCCCCGCTCCGCGCGGCCGGCGCACGACCCTCCGACCTCTGGCTCGAGGACACCCAGCCCATGGACCTCTCCGAGCTCTTCGACGCCCCCTCGGCGGACGCGGCATGAGCGCGTACCTCCGCGCCGAGGGCGTCGCCCCGGTCAAGATCCACGCCTACCCGAAGCGCCGCCGCGGCTTCATGAACGATGCCGAGCTCCAGGCTCTCGGGCAGGCACGCGCCACACCGCTCGCGAGTGCCGCGTCCGTCGTCAGCCCGGTCGCTGAGATCCGCCCCGCAGGCTTCCGCCCTGCCGGCATCGCCACCGACGGCCCCAGCTACGCCGACTTCTTCGCTCCGGCTCGCGAGCTCGCCGTCCAGGCGACTGCCTGACCGTTCCACATCACGCTCGTCGCCGGTGGCTTCTGCCACCGGCGACGTCGTGTCGGTCCGGCCCGACGTGCTGAGCCCGGGTCGACCTCAGCCACCGTCGGGCTCAGGCCGCCTCTGCCTCAGGCCTTGGGCGGCGAGTACAGCTGCAGGTCGTTGCCCTCGGTGTCCTTGAAGGGCAGGATCCGGCCCCACGGGTGCTCGCTGATCTCACCCTGGATGTCTGCGCCCCGGCTCTTCAGCGTCTCGAGCTCGTCCTCGATGCTGCCGTCCGGCTGGAACGAGATGACCGCTCCACCCGACGACGAGACCGCTGCGTCCTCGCGCCCGTTGAGGCCGATCATCAGGCCGCCGGCGTCGAGCTCCGACCAGTCGGTGTCCTCGCTCTTCACCTCGAGCTGCAGGGTGTCGCGGTAGAACGCGACCGCCCGCTTCATGTCGGTGACGGGGACCCAGACGGTTGCGACTCCGTGTGCCATGTGTTCTCTCCGATTCGTCATGCCCCCGGTCGATCCCGTGGACGCTTCCCGTCCTACGCGCCGACCGGTGTGCGGCCGCTGACCGCCCGGGTACAACAGGCGGTCAGGATCGGGCGTCGCTCGCCTGCTGGTCGCCCGCCTGCTGGTCGTCCTCCAGCTTGTCGTCGAGCAGCTCTTTCGTGCGGACGAGCCGCAGGGCGGTCACCAGCACCAGGCCCCCGAGGATGTTGAACAGCAGCGTGTAGCCGAACCAGCCGAGCCACTGCCCGTAGTCGATGTCGGCACCGGCCTGGATCGCACCGAAGATGAGCAGCGAGTCCAGGATCGAGTGGAACAGCTGGAGTCCGCCGAGGAGGAACGCGCCCGCGACGGCGGCGACGATCTTCGCCGTGTCGGAGTCGGTCCCCTGCTGCATGCGGGTCATCAGGGTGATGGTGCTCCCGCCGAGGACGGCGAGGATCACGGACTGGAGCGAGAAGGGCGCGTCGACGAAGTGGTGGGCCGACGTCGACAGGAGCTCGTGCCACTGCGGGAACGCCTGGACCACGAACCACATGAAGATCCAGCCGCCGACGAGGTTGGCGAGGAGGGTCCCCGCCCACAGCTTGACGAGCTGGCCGAAGGAGCCCTCCCGAGCCACCAGGGCGGCGATCGGCACGAGGAAGTTCTCGGTGAACAGCTCCGAGTGGGCCAGCAGCAGCGCGATGAAGCCGATGCTGAAGGCGAGGCCCGCCAGCAGGTGACTGCCGGTCTCGTCCAGGACCGCGAGGAGGGCCATGATCCCGAGACCCACCTCGAGTCCGCCGAAGAAACCGGTGATGAGCGTTATCCGCAGGGGTCGGTGGAGGCGTTCCGCTCCCTCGCCGACCGTGGTGTCGAAGGAGTCCTGAAGGTCGTCCTCGACTGGCCCGTCGGACTCGCCGAGCTCTCGTCGTCGCTGGTCGCTCATCCGCACCTTCCGCGAGGCGGCTGTCGCCCGTGCCCGGAACGGTAGTCCTGTCCGCAGCGGATGGCGGATCCTGCCGAGGCCCTCTCGAGGTCGGGGGAGGGCGGGTCGAAGTCGGGGGAGTGCGGGTCGAAGCCCCGGAGGCCGGCAGCGTGTTCATGCCGGCGACCGTGGCGCCGCTCAGAGATCGACCCGAAGACCCTCTGAGCGAGAACGACGAGCGCGACCCGAATCGCTTCTCATCACTCGGCCGAGATCCCGGAGGACCCTGTATCCGGCCCTCCCACGGGCCTGATCGGCTGGTGCAAGTAGACGCCTTCCCGGGCACTTCTCCCGGGAGCCAGGCACTCTGCCAGGTTCGACCCCCCACTTCGGGGAGATGCCTAGGCGCCGGGCACCGTGGAGCGCATACTGCCAAGACCGGGGATCACGCAAGCGTCTACGACGTCTCACAAGTGCCTCTCCCTCTCAGACAGGGGCCGCTGATGGCCACGTCCACCTCTTCAACCACTCGAACCGCCCTCCTGCTCACCACAGGGATCGGACTGGCTGCCGTCCTCGCTCTCAGCGCGAGCTCCGCCGCCTCCGCCGCGACCGTCGTCGACGGCCCGGTGAACCTCGGCACTGCCCAGACCTACAGCGTCCTGGGTGCCAGCACCGTCACCAACACCGGTCCGACGACGGTCGGCGGCGACCTCGGTCTCTCGCCCGGCACGTCGATCACCGGTTTCGGCGGCACCACCAACGGCTCCGTGAAGGGGACCATCCACCGCACCGACGCCGCCGCACTGCAGGCGCAGCGCGACACGACCACGGCGTACAACGTCGCCGCGTCGCTCACCCCGACCCGCAAGGGCCTGTCCGAGCTGAACGGCCTGTCGCTCACGCCCGGTGTCTACACGGGAGGCGCTCTCGCGCTCTCGACCGGCGGCGCCCTGACCCTGGCCGGGACAGCCGACTCCGTGTGGGTGTTCCAGGCGGCCTCCACCCTCACCATCGGGTCCGCCTCCCAGATCGTCATCACCGGCGGCGCGAGCGCGTGCAACGTGTTCTGGCAGGTGGGCAGCTCCGCGACCATCGACACCGCCGCCCGGTTCCAGGGCACGGTCCTCGCCGACCAGTCCGTCACGGCCAAGACGAGCGCCAGCATCGTCGGTCGGCTCCTCGCCCGCACCGGCGCGGTGACCCTCGACACCAACACGCTGACCGCACCGTCGGGCTGCCCGGCAGCGGGGACGTCCTCCACGTCGCCCACCATCACGTCCAGCGCCCCGGCCGGCGGAACGGTCGGCACCCCTTACAAGCAGACCGTCACCTCGACCGGCACTCCGGACGCGACCTACACCGCGACCGGCACCCTCCCCTCGGGCGTCACTCTGAACGGGACCACCGGCGTCCTCTCCGGCACCCCGACCCGCGCGGGCTCCAGCACCTTCACGATCACGGCGAGCAACGGCACGACCCCGCCTGACACCGCCACCTACACCGTGGTCATCCGGAACCCCGTCGTCACCACCCCTCGTCCCGTGGCAGCTGTCCCGGGTGGAGGCACCCCCGCGGGTGTCGGCTCCGGCTCCGGGACCGGCGGCGCAGGATCCGCGCCCGAACTCGCCTTCACCGGCTCGAACGCGGCTGGCCCTTTCGCCGGCGCCGGCATCCTGCTCGCTGCGGGCATCGCGCTGACCGTCTTCACCCGTCGGCGTCGGGCCGTGCACCACGCCTGATCGTTCTGCCTGACTGGCGGCGACGCGCCTGACTCACGAGTCAGGCGCGTCGTCGCCACAGGTCTTCGTCCAGCCAGCCCGCGGCGACGCCTAGGGACTCGACAGTGAGGTGATTCGTGGTCGGGAAGTCACGGAGGAGCGTAGCGACGCGGACGGACCAGTCACGGCCAGGGTGTGCTGACTCCATGAGATACGCCATGACCGCCAATGCACTGTATGAGCCGAACTGCTTCGGTGCTTCCCGCTGCGTCAGGTGAGCGAGGAGTGGGACTGAATCACCCCTGGGTCGCTTGGGCGCGCTTACGAGTTTGCGGTTGAACAGTCGAGCGTGATGGGCTGCCAGGTTCCGGACGTAATTGAGCGTGGCGATCCAACTCTGCATGAGCTGCTTTGTGGGGACACCGAAAGCCACGGCGATCTCTGTCGCGATGTCGTTCCGGAGTCCTGCGTACAAGCGAGCGACATGGCCAAGTTCGAGAACCTCGGTCAGGGCCCAGATCGGCATCCTGTCGTCGTACTTGAAGCGGAAATGAGCTACGAAGGCCTCGTCTGAGTTGTTCTGCCTCTCTCGCACTCGTTGCAGCCACATCTCGTGACGGCTCGCCAGCTGCGTACCTTTCCCATCCGCCTGCGCCCTCGTGAACGCTGATACGAACGTGGAGGCGTCCTCGTGCGCGAAGGCCGAAGCCCTACCTAGCGAATACCCGAGTCGCATGCGCAGCGCGATCTCGATCCGTTCGACGCCCTCGAGTACGAGCAGCCTCAATTGGCGATCGAAATGGATGAGATCAGCAGCCTCTTGGAGGCGAGCTCCGGTCTTGTACGAGTTGAGGACGCGGACACGTTCACGCCCGAAGTCATCGACGTATCGCTCAGACTCCCGGAACGGATACAGATACCCGGTCAACCGGTAGTAGCCGACCTCGCGCAGAAGAGCGCCGGCCTCGTTCCGATCGCCTACGTCCACGCCCTGGCGAAAGAGCCCCTCAACCTGGTCTTCGATTGAGAGCCATGGTTTGGCATACTCCACTCGGCCCTCCCCGGAGAAAAGAAAATCGGCCCGAGCCGTAAGGCGAGCGGGCCGATCGTGATGTTCCAAGGGTACTACAAGTGAGTATCGGCCAGCGGCGCCATCACGCTCGCCCAGCTCCTCGGGGTCGCGACGGCTCGAAGGCCGGTTCAAGGGGGCAGTCGGATCGTCGCTGCGACAGGCAGGCCCTCACCGCTCGACGGTGAACTCCGCGGACGGGCCCGCGCAGCTCGCGCCGTCGGGGCAGGACGAGTAGTCCCAGTTGGTGATCGTGACGGACGCTTGACCAGCCGGGACGCCGGGCGGGACGACGATTCGCACCGTCCAGGAGCCGTCGAACGTCTCTGTCGAGCGGACTGTCGCCCGCGCCTCAGCGCTGCCGGGGACGAGGATCGCAACCCTCCAGCCAGTGCGAGGCACGTCCACCGCGCAGACGTCCCGGGAAGAGAACTCGAGGGAGTCGCCGACGCGTGCCACCCCCGGCTCGATCGAGAACCGCGGCACGCAGCCTCCGCGGTCGACCGCTGGCGTGGCGCATCCGGCGAGAGCCCCGACGACGAGCGCCAGCATGGCGGCTGCTGCGACGATCCTCCGCGCATGTCTCATGGGCCCACCCTGGCAGCAGTGGGGTCCCTGAGCCAGCGCTCGAAGGACGGAAGTCACCCTCGAGAAAAATGTCGTCCTTTTGCGTTGATGCAGACATGCGCATCGCGTAAACTTGCAGACCTGCACAATCTTGCCGCGCGCGGTCGCCACCCGAGGTGATCCTGCGCTCGGCCCTTGTCGGTCCTCGCGAGAAAGAACACCATGTCAACAGCAACGGCATCCACCGAGGTGCGCACCGGTCGCGCGGCGACCGCTCCCGAGGGGGAGAAGCGTCCGATCATGACGCACCGCCAGATCCTCCTGGTCATCTACGGCCTCATGGCCGGCATGTTCCTCTCGGCCCTCGACCAGACCGTCGTCGGCACCGCGATCCGCACCATCGGCGACGACCTCCACGGTCTCGACCAGCAGGCCTGGGTCACCACCGCCTACCTGATCACGTCGACCATCGCGACCCCGATCTACGGGAAGCTTTCCGACCTCTTCGGCCGTCGCCCGCTCTACATCTTCGGCATCGTCGTGTTCGTGCTCGGCTCGCTGCTGTCGTCGTTCTCGACCTCGATGCTCATGCTCGCCGGCTTCCGCGCGATCCAGGGCATCGGCGCCGGCGCCCTGATGTCGCTGCCGCTGGCGATCATGGGCGACATCCTCGCTCCGCGCGAGCGCGCCAAGTACCAGGGCTACTTCCTGGCGGTCTTCGGCATCTCGAGCGTCATCGGGCCGCTGATCGGCGGACTCTTCTCGGGAGCCAGCCAGATCCTGTTCATCACCGGGTGGCGCTGGGTGTTCCTGGTCAACGTTCCTATCGGCATCGCCGCCCTCCTGATGGTCCTGGCCTTCCTGCACCTCCCGAAGGTCGGCGAGAAGCGGGCCCCCAGGATCGACTGGTGGGGCGCCACCTCGGTGATCGTCACGCTCGCTCCGCTCCTCCTCGTCGCCGAGCAGGGCCGCACCTGGGGCTGGGGCTCCGGGCTCGCGATCGCCTGCTACGTGATCGGTCTCGCCGGCCTGGTGTCGTTCCTCGTCGCCGAGACGCGGATGAAGGACGACGCGATCATCCCGCTGAAGCTGTTCCGCTCGGGCACCTTCTCGATGGCGACGCTCCTCGGCTTCCTGGTCGGCTTCGCCATGTTCGGCGCGCTCCTCACGATCCCGCTCTACCTGCAGATCGTCACCGGCCTCACCCCGACCGAGTCGGGCTTCGCCACGCTGCCCATGATCGGCGGCCTCATGATCGCCTCGATCGTCTCCGGCCAGATCGTGTCGCGGACCGGCCGCTACCGCATCTTCCCCGTCATCGGCACGGCCTTCACGGCCATCGGCTTCTTCGTCCTGACCTTCATGACGATCGACAAGCCGCTCTGGTTCCTGATGATCGGCATGTTCTTCATCGGCCTGGGCCTCGGTCAGCTGATGCAGACCATCACGCTCGCCTCGCAGAACTCGGTCTCGCCGCGCGACATGGGCGTGGCGACCTCGTCGTCGACGTTCTTCCGGCAGATCGGCGGCACCCTGGGCACCGCGGTGCTGCTGTCGGTCCTGTTCTCGCTGATGCCCACGAACATCCTGCACGCCATGGCCGACAAGCAGGACCTCACCAGCGCCCTCGACGCCGCGCTGACCCCGTCGGTCGCGTCGTCGAGCCAGAACGCCGGCGTCATGAAGCAGATCTGGAACCCGATCGTGAAGCCGATCAAGAGCCAGGTCCAGGCCGGCCTCGACAAGGGCACCGCCGCCGCGACCACGGCCGCCGACACGGCCGTGACCCAGAAGGTCACCGCGGCGATCCAGGCGCAGGTCGCTGCCGGTGCCGTTCCCGCGAGCGCCGCGCAGGGTCTCATCGACCAGCAGGTCGCCGCTGCCAAGCCGGACGCCGAGGCGCAGGCTCTGTCTGCCGCCGCGAAGCAGGCCGACGCCTCCGTCGTCGACGGCAGGCTCGCGGTCGACTGGTCCGACTCCGCTCAGCGCGGCCACTACGTCGACCAGGTCGTGCCGTCGCTCGTGAAGCAGCTCGACAAGGGCACCTCGTCCGGCTCGTCGTCGGCGAGCGACACCAGCGACACGTCGTTCCTGAACGGCGCCGACGCTCGTCTGACCAAGCCGTTCATGACCGGGTTCAACGACTCGGCCGTGAGCATCTACTGGGTCGGCCTCGGCGTGGTCCTGCTCGCCTTCGTCCTGTCCCTGTTCTTCAAGGTGCCGCCGCTCCGCCAGAACTCGGCGCTCCAGGAGCAGGCCGACAGCAGCGCGGCCGACGACGACCTCGTGACCCGGGCTGCGGGTGCCGCAGCGGTCGCAGGATCGCCGACCGGCCCGAACACCGGCTCCGTTCCGACCCGGCGCCGGTAGAGTCGCGCGCGGCCCGTCGCATCGGCGGCGGGCCGCGCTTCCACCGCACCCCCACCCGGAAGAACCCCGTGACCACCACCGCACCAGACATCTCGAACGAGAGCGTCACCGCCGACGCCGACACCTCGACCCTCCGAGAGCGCAAGAAGCAGCGCACCCGCCAGCTCCTCCACGAGGTGGCGATGGAGCTGGTCCGCGAGCGCGGCCTCGCCGGCGTCACCGTCGAGGAGATCTGCGCCGAGGCCGACGTCTCCACCCGCACCTTCTTCAACTACTTCTCGACGAAGGCCGCCGCTGCCGTCGGCCTGACCTCGCCCGTCCTCCGCGACGACGTGCTCGAGAGCTTCCACGCACGTCGGGGCGACGTCGGCATCGTGCCCGACCTCTGCCGGGTCGTCGCGCAGACGATCGACCTCCCGGAAGACCGGGCCCGCATGAAGGAGCTCATGGACCTCCGGCCCGAGCTCGTCCCGACGATGCACGCGTGGATGAACGAGTTCCGCGGCCAGATCCTCACCGCCGTCGAGGCCCGCATCGGCGCCGAGACGGCCGGGCTCGCCGTCGCCCTCGTCATGAGCGCGTTCATGGTCGCCCTGCACGGGCCGTCCGTCACCTCGCGCGACGAGCTCGCCGAGCGGCTCGTCCGCACCGTCGCCGAGATGGCGGAGCTGGCCGTCCGCTAGCCGAACAGGGCAGCAGCCCGCGTCAGCGCGCCTCGCCGATCGTCTGCGTCCCGAGCACGGCGAGGAGCCGCAGCTTGCTGTCGGACTCGCTCCGAGGCGGTGCCGTGAGCACGAGCAGCGTCTGCGACTGGTCCTCCGTGAAGAGCACCTGGCAGTCGAGCTCGATCGGTCCGATCTCGGGGTGGATCAGCGTCTTGTGCTCCTCGAAGCGGCGCGCCACCTCGTGCCGCTCCCAGATCTCCCGGAACTCCGCGCTCCGCTCGAGGAGGTCGCCGACCATCTCGCCCGCGCGAGACCGCGGCCCCAGAGAGCCGTACGCGGAGCGCAGGATCGAGACCAGCGCGCGGCCGGCCCGGTCGCGATCCTGCTCGGGGTAGCGCCACCGCTCGGTCTCGGGCCGGACGAACCACCGGTGCACGCTGCTGCGCTCGAGCCCGGAGTACCCGCTGACGTCGCCCAGCAGGGCGCGCGCCGAGTCGTTCTGCACGAGGGTCTCGCCGAGGGCCGACAGGATCAGCGCCGGGGTGTCGTTCAGCCGGTCGAGCACGCGCAGCAGCGACGGCGACACGAGGTCGCTCACGGCGACGGAGTCGGGAGCCGAGTGGCCGGCGATGCGGTAGAGGTAGTCGCGCTCGACGCCGGTCAGCCGGAGGGCCCGGGCGAGCGCGGCGAGCATCTGCGTGCTCGGCTGCGGTCCGCGGCCCTGCTCGAGGCGCGCGTAGTAGTCGGTCGACATCGCCGCGAGGAGCGCCACCTCCTCGCGTTTCAGCCCGGGCACGCGTCGACGGGCGCCGGGGGAGAGCCCGACGTCGGCGGGCTGGAGGGCGTCGCGGTGCCGGGAGAGGAAGTCGGCGAGGGCTGTGCGGTCCACCTGGTCAGTATGGTCCGCCGCTGAGGGCCCAACCAGGGACCGCGGATCCCCCGATGACCGCGCCCTGGTCCGCTCAGCCGCACGAGCCGAGACTCGAGTCATGGACATCACAGGGAACACCGTCTTCATCCCCGGCGCCACGAGCGGCATCGGCCTCGCTCTCGCCATCCGCCTCCAGGAGCGCGGCAACACCGTCGTCATCGGCGGTCGCCGCACCGAGCTCCTCGCGCAGCTCGAGACCGAGCACGGCTTCGACACCGTCCGCATCGACATGGCCGACCGCGAGAGCATCCGGGAGGCCTCCGCGACCGTGCTGGCCGCCCACCCCGAGCTGAACGTGGTGGTCGCCATGGCGGGCATCATGCGGAGCGAGGACTGGCACTCGCCGGCGGGCTTCCTCGCCGACGCCGAGGAGGTCGTCACGACGAACCTGCTCGGCCCGATCCGCCTCATCGCCGAGTTCGTCGACCACCTCCGCACCCGCCCCGCCGCGACGATCATGACGGTCTCGAGCGGCCTCGCCTTCGTCCCCCTGGCGATCACGCCGAGCTACGACGCGACCAAGGCCGGCATCCACAACCTCTCGGAGGCGATCCGCGTGCAGCTCGAGGACACGTCCGTGCGCGTCGTCGAGCTGGTGCCGCCGGCCGTCGCGACCGACCTGCTGCCCGGGACCGACTCGCACGGCATGCCGCTCGACGCATTCGCCGACGAGGTGATCTCGCTGATCGAGTCGCAGCCCGACGCGCAGGAGATCCTGGTCGAGGCCGTGCACCCGCTCCGATTCGCGGAGGCGAACGGCGCCTACCCCGCCACGCTCGCCCGCCTGAACGGCTTCGGGGCGCCGACCGCCTGAGATCCTGCTGCCGTCTTCTGCCGACTGCGGAACCCCCGAGCGTCTCTCGAATCCCGGCGCTCGGGGGTTCCGCTGCCTCTCCGGGGTGCGGGCCCCCGTCCGACCCGGTAAGCAGGGAGGACAGCCAGGAAGGGCCTCCCATGACGACAGACACCCCCGGCGGCCTCGGCGCCGCCCCCGCCGCGGTCCGCACCAAGGGGCTCGAGCCCGGCCGCCCGACCACCTACGCGATCCTGGGCAACGGCTGGCGCGCCGGCGTGTTCCTCCGACTCGCCCGCGACCTGCCCCAGCGCTTCCGGGTCACCGGCGTCCTCGCCCGCCGCCCGGAGGCGGGCGCGGATATCGAGCGGGACTTCGCCGTGCCCACGTTCCGCACCCTCGACGAGACCCTCGCCGCGGAGCGCCCCGACTTCGTCATCGTGAGCGTCCCGTGGGGCGTGACGCCCGAGCTGATCCGCACGCTCGTGGACCGCAGGATCCCGGTGCTCACCGAGACCCCGCCGGCTCCCGACCTCGACGCCATGCGCTCCCTCTGGGCCGACATCGGATCGGCGGGACTCGTGCAGGTCGCCGAGCAGTACGCCCTGATGCCCCTGCACGCCGCGCGACTGAATCTCGTGCGCGAGGGCGTCATCGGGACGCCGACCTCGGTCCACGTGAGCTCGACGCACCTCTATCACGCGGTCGCCATGATGCGGTCGTTCCTCGACGTCGCCCCGGGGCCCGTCACCGTCACGAGCCGGACCTTCGGGGCACCGCTGATCGATCCGATCACGCCCGACGGCTGGACGGGCGCCACCGACGAGAAGGAGGCGACGACGATCCTGTCGACGCTCGACTTCGGTCAGGGCAGGTCGGGCCTCTACGACTTCACCGACAACCAGTGGTGGAACCCGCTCCGCCCCGACCACCTGCGCATCCGCGGGTCGAAGGGCGAGATCGACGACGAGACGGTGGTCAGGATGGCCGATCCGGTCACCCCGGTCGTCTCCCGCATCGAGCGCGTCGTCAGCGGACACGGGATGAACTACGAGGGCGCCGACCTGCAGCACCTGACCTTCGAGGGCCGCGTCGCCTTCCGCAACGAGTTCGAGGGCGGACGCCTCATGGACGACGACATCGGCGTCGCGGTGCTGCTCGACCGCGTCGGAGCCTGGACCCGCGACGAGGGCCCGGCTCCGTACCCGCTCGCCGAGGGCCTGCACGACCACCACGTCGGACTCGCCCTGAACGAGGCCGCGGCGTCCGGAGAGGCCGTGACGATCTCGGAGGAGCCGTGGGCGTCGGCGTGAGGCGGGTGTGAGCTCGGCCCGGATGCTGCCCGTCGCGTCGCGTCGCGTCTCGACTCAGCGGCGGGGGGCCTCCGGGTCGAACTCCGAGGCCACGATGCGCCGGTCGTGGACGTCGGCGGCTGCGGGCGAGGCGAGCCAGCGGATGGGCGCGGCCATGACCGAGGCCGGGAGTATCGAGGCGCCCGCGGGCAGGTCGACGCCGTCGAGCATCCCGGTCTCGGTGATGCCTCCGGGGAGGAGGACGTTGACCCGGACCGGGGTGTCGGCGAGGTCGGCAGCCATGATCCGCGACAGGGCCTCTGCCCCCGCGCGCGACGGCCCGTACGGGGTGAAGCCGCGCCGGTTCATCGTGCTGTGGTTCATGCTGATGTTGACGATGCGGCCGCGGCCGGCGGCGAGCATGGACGGCGTGACCGCCCGGGCCACCAGGAAGTAGCCCGTCAGGTTCGTCTCGATCACGTCCCGGAAGCCGTCGACGGGGACGGTCCAGAAGCCCTGCGGCTCGGTGGTGAAGCGGGGGTTGACCGTGCGCATGCCGATGCCGGCGTTGTTCACCAGGAGGTCGATCCGACCCCAGGCCTCCAGGAGTCCGTCGACCCCCTGCGCGACCGCCTCCTCGTCGCGCGTGTCCATGCCGATGCCGACGGCGCCCGAGATCCTCTCGGCTGCCGCACGGGCCCGCTCGGCGGAACGGCTGGTGACAGCGACCTCGGCGCCGGCCTCGGCGAGGGCCTCGGCCATCGCGCGACCCAGGCCGCTGGTCCCTCCGGTCACCAGGGCGCGCACGCCCGTCAGGTCTTCCACGATCTCCTCGTCCCCGCCCCCTCCGAGAATCGGGAGCCACCCATTCTCACCCCTCGGCGCGGACTCCGCGCGGGGCAGGATCGGCGGGAGCGGCAGGTCCTGAGCCCTGCGCGGACCAGGTCAGCGTGACGACAGTGCCCCGCCCGGGCGCCGAGTCGACGGCGGCGGTCCCGCCGATGCTCTCGAGACGGCCGACGATCGACTTCTGGATGCCGAGCCGTGCCGTCGGCCGGGACGGGTCGAAGCCGACGCCGTCGTCGGCGAGCACCACGGTGAGCCGGGCGTCGTCCCAGGCGGCGGTCACGGTGCGGCGGACGCGGTCCGTCCCGGCGTGCTGCGCGCTGTTCATCAGGGCCTGCAGGGCGGCCGCGAAGAACGCGTCGGCGACCGCTCGGGGCACGGTCGCCCCGTCGACCCCCGTCGCCGACAGCGACGCCTCGAGGCCCAGCTCGACGCACATGGCGGAGAAGCGCGCTCCGACCTCGGTGAGCGGCACGCTGTCGGTCCCCGACGAGCCCGAGGTGTCGGCGATGACGTCGAGCGAGGTCCGCGCGAGGCCGACCGCGTACCGGCGCTCCGTCGGTGTGAAGGCGCGGCTGCCCGCGAGGAGGGCCGCCATCACGCTGTCGTGGAGAAGGGCGTCCACCTCGTTGCGCTCGACCTCCAGCGAGTGGTCCTTCGTCGCGGTGGCGTACTTGTCGACGGCCGCAGCCGCCGCCGCGTCGACCGACGCGGCCGACCTCCGGACGACGGCGATCAGGAGCACCGTCCCGAGCCCGAGGATCAACGCGTAGCCGCTCTCGAGGGCGGCCGCCTCGGCAGTGGCGGCGCCGCCGGGAGGGGTCAGCCGGACCAGCAGGTAGACGGTCGTGAGCACGAGCGCGTAGCCCGTGGCGACGACGGCCGACAGAACGATCGCCGCGGCGCCCGTGGCCACGTTGACGAGGTACCAGGGCCAGGGCTGGGTCGGCAGGATCGCGCCCAGGTCTACGGCGGCGAACGGCCAGGTCGCGACGATCACGAGGAACACGGCGCTGAGGGCGATGGCCGCGGGGCGCACGTACCGGGCGAGCGCGCCCGTGACCACGCAGAGCGCGAGCACTCCGTAGAGCACGAGCCCCACCGTCCACGCCCAGGTCGGGTTCATCGTCTCCGGGGAGCGGAGGGCGAACGGGAGCGTCTGGGCGCCGAAGACGAGGCACGCGGCTGCGAACGCGCGGCCCACGAGCCTCTCCACCCGGACGGTGCGCTCGCTCCCCGTCGAGAACGGTGCCGGCGCGGGGCGGCCTGGCGCCTGCCGGCCCGGTGCGGGGCGGCCGGGCGCAGTCCGGCCCGGCGCCGGCCGGCCTGCCGCTCTGGCGCCTGCCTCTGATGGCGATGCAGTGTCCATGTCGTCCCCCGACCGGCCTCGTTCGACCTTGTTCCGTGAAGAAAGACGCTAGCCGCTGCGGCCGCCGAACGCCCGGATCTCCGGCAGAGCGCGGTCTGTCTCGGCGACCTGCGTGAGCTTCGCGGTCAGGGGCCGGAACGGGCGCGAGGTCATCAGCCGGTCGACGACTCCGCGGACCGCGAGGCCGGGCCGGGTCTGCGGGTAGGCGAAGGCCTTGAGACCGCGGGGCAGATCCTGCACGTCCTCGACGAGCGGCCTCATCCACGCCTCGAAGGCCGCCAGGGCCATCTCGGTCTCGTCGGATCCGGCCAGCTCGGCGGCGAGGACGTATCCGGCGGTCAGCGCTAGGGACGCACCCCCGCCTCCCATCGGCGTGACGCACCACGCGGCGTCGCCTGCCATCACCACGTGTCCGCGGTGCCACGTGGTCATCCGGATCTGCTGCAGCTGGTCGACGTACACGTCGGGCGACGTCTCGAACGCGTCGAGGATGCGCGGAGCCTCCCAGCCGGCGTCGGCGTAGCGCGCCCGCACCAGCGCGAGCATCTGCTCGCGGCCGGCCTCGAGGACGTCGTCGCCGGGGGAGTAGGCCAGGATCGCGCGGATCGTCCCGTACGGGTCCGGGCGGAGGTGGATCTGGCGGCCCCGGACGGCGTTGTGCCACCGCCACCGGTCGTCGTCGCCAGGTGTCCGCGGGATGGTCCCGAAGACCATCGTCACGTCCAGGTCGCGCACGTCGACCTCGTCTTCGCGGAACACGAGCGACCGGGTCCTCGATCGGACGCCCTCGGCGACGACGAGCAGGTCGGCCTGGAGGTCGAGGCCCCCGGCGGTCCGGACGGCGACGCCGTCGCTGGTGTCGACGACCTCGGCGATCGAGTCGCCGTAGACGAAGTGGACGTCGTCGGGGAGGTGGTCGAGCAGGGTCCGGGCGAGGTCGCCCCGCAGGATCTCGAGCTCGGCCGTCGCTCCGCCGGCGCCGTCCGAGGGGAGCTCGACGGTCACGGCACCCTGAGCGTCGACCAGGACGGTGCCGGTCTCGGTGGTGTTCCGAGCGGCGACGGCCTCGAAGAGGTCCATCCTCCGGAGGACGTCGCGGGCGACGCCGCGGATGTCGACGTTCTGACCGCCGTCACGGAACTGGGCGGCCCGCTCGATGACGGTGACCTCCCAGCCCGTCCGGCTGAGCCACCAGGCGGTGGACAGGCCCGCGATACTGGCTCCTGAGATGACTGCTGTTCGGTTCGACATGGCTCTCCTCGGTGAATAAACTACAGATTACAGTTACTACAGAGTAAAGGTAAATGATGGCGGACGTGTTCGAAGCCTCGTGGGAGAGGTCCGAGGTCGGGGTGATGGAGGCGCTGCGGGGGTGGTCCGTGGCCTTCGCGGAGCTGAATCAGCACATGGCCGAGTGGATGGATCTCCCGACCACGGACGCTCAGGCGCTCGGGCAGGTGCTCTGGGCGGACTCGGACGGAGAGCCCCTCTCTCCGGGTCGGCTGGGGCAGCGCATCGGGATGACCTCGGGATCGGTCGCCGTCCTGGTGAATCGCCTCGAGTCGGCCGGCCTCCTCGAGCGCAGTCGCGAGCACGCCGACCGCCGTCGGGTGACCCTGCGTCCCACGGAGGCCGCCAAGCAGCGCGCCCGGGCATTCACCGAGACCTCGGTCGCGGAGATCGGCGCCACCCTCCACGAGACGCCGGCTCAGGATCTCGCCGCCGTCGAGGCGTTCCTGAACCGGATGGTGGCTGCCGCGACGACGGCGGCCGAGCGGCTGCGCGAGGGTCGTCCCTGAGTCGTCTCCCAGGCCGTCAGCGGGCGACTCGGTCGTGTTCGAGACCGGAGCGGTATCCGGGCAGGCGCACCGTGAAGAGAGCGCCGCCGTCGTCGGCTCTCCCCGCGCTGATAGTCCCGCCGAGACGAGCGACGAGCCGCGCGGCGATGGAGAGCCCGAGCCCCGTGCCGACCTTCCGACCGCCGAGGTAGCGGTCGTGCAGGACACCGCGCTCGAAGGCGTCGACCGTGTCGTCGGCGGTGAGACCCGGTCCCTGGTCGCTGACCGTGATCTGCGCGCCCTCGCCTGCGGGATCCGGCTCAGGAGCATCCTTCACCGACGTGACATCGACGGAGACGACGGAACCCGTCGGTGACGCGCGGAGAGCGTTCTCGAGGAGGCCGTCGACGAGCTGACGGACTCGCATCGGATCGGTGGAGACGGGAACCGGCATCGGCGCGTGAACGTCGATGCGGACATCGAGCGCGTCGGCGCGGGCCCGCCAGGCCTCGGCGGCCGAGACGACCACCGACACCAGATCGAGCGGCTCGGGCCGGATCGCGAAGTCGTCGGCCTCGAGGCGCGCGAGTTCGAGCAGGTCGCGGGTGAATGCCTCGAGACGTCCTGTCTCGGCTACCAGCGTGCGGCCGATCGTTGGGAGTGCAGCCTGGGGCACGAGGCCGTCGGCCAGTGCGTCGGCGTAGCCCCGGATCGCAGTCAGCGGCGTCCGGATCTCATGCGAGATCGACAGGAGGAACTCGTGCTGCCGGCCCTCCGAGGAGGCCAGCGCAGTGTCGAGCGAGGCGAGCGCCTGCTCGATGTCTGCGACCTCCGCGATCCTGGTCTCGTCGTCTCCTGCTGCTCGGCGGGCGGCCGTCAGGCCGCGCCGGCCGCCGGCGAGCTCGCGCGCCGACGCGGCCGCCCGCCGCAGCGGACGCGAGACGAGTCGGGCGACCAGGATCCCGACGGCCACGGCCACGAGGACACCGAGCGCGACCGCGACGGCGAGACGCTCGACGAGTCGGCGATTGGCCGCTCTGACGAGGGAGAAGTCCTGCGTCGCGACGACCGCCTGCGAACCCGAGATGGTCGCACCCTCGACGAGCAGGGTGCGACCGCGGGCGGTGACGCGCTCGGACACCGACCCGGTCCGTTCGAGGCGCGTGAACGCGGACGACGGAACGCCGCCGCCGGAGGCGGGAGTGAGTCGGCCGCCGGGGCGGACGAGCACGACTCGGATGCCGCGGACACGGTCGCGGTCGAGGTTCCGCACGAGAGCGGCGCGATCGCCCGCCGGAGCCGCCGCCACGACCTGGATCGTCGACCGGAGCACCTCGCGCGTCTGTGCGACCGCGACCTGGCGTACCAGCTGGAAGGCGACCACTCCGGTCGCGACTGCGGCCAGGAGAGCGACGCTGACCGTGGCGAGCACGATCCTGGATGCGAGTGACGAACGACGACGCGCCACGTCAGCGGCCTGCCGGAGAGCCGTCGAGCGCGTAGCCCACGCCCCTCACCGTCCGGAGCCGGAATGCCTCGCCGAGCTTCGACCGGAGCTGGGCGATGTGCACGTCGACGGTGCGGCTGCCGCGGTAGTCGGCCACGCCCCAGACCGCGGAGAGCAGCTGGCTCCGGTCGAACACCTGGCCGGGGCTCGCCAGCAGATGGGCAAGCAGGTCGAACTCGGTCGCGGTCAACTCGACCGGGGCGCCGCCGACGGTCACCCGGCGTTCGCGCTGGTCCAGGCGCAGCTCGCCCGACTCGAGCGTCGACGACCGGCCGGCGAGGGCGCTTCGACGGACGAGTCCCTTGACGCGGGATGCGAGCTCGCGGGCGGAGAAGGGCTTGGTCAGGTAGTCGTCCGCGCCGAGCTCGAGTCCCAGGATCCGGTCGACCTCCGAGTCGCGAGCGGTGACGAACACGATCGGCGTCCAGTCGTCGGCGTCCCGCAGGGTTCGGCACAGGTCGATGCCGCTCATCCCGGGAAGGCCGACGTCGATGATCGCGGCGACCGGTCGGAGGCGTCGGATGGAGTCGAGCCCCGTCTCGGCGTCTCGGGAGACGTGGACAGTGAACCCCGCGTCCACCAGGTAGATGCGCTCGACATCGACGATCGCCGGCTCGTCCTCGACGATGACGACGAGACCGCGGCTGTCGCTCATGACCCCATTCAAGCGGACGCCCGTCACGGCTGCGGAGGCCTTACACGATCCGAACACGCGCTTGACGGTGCACGGACAGAGGCCTCGCACGATGTTCTCGACGCCGACCGACGGCGCACCACCGCACAGGAGGACTCATGAGCCCGTTCCGCCCCCTCTCGATCACCGCCCGTACCATCACCGTGGCTGCCACGAGCTGCGCTCTCGTCGCCGGAGCATCGCTCGTCGGGATAACCGCCGCCGACGCTGCGACGACCACGCCGTCCTCCGCCGTTCCGTCGACCGCCGCGCCGACTCCGCACGCGGCGAAGGCGACTCTCGTCCTGCCGTTCCGTTCTCTGCGCCCCGCTGGGCTCCGTCACCTGGTGGGCAAGCTGCCGGCGACGCTCACGGCGGACCTGAAGGCGCTCAGGGGCAAGAAGGGGGCCGACCGCCGACAGGCCGTCGAGTCGATCGAGACGAGAGCGCTCGCGGGAGGCTACGGATCCGACATCGAGGAGATCGCCAGCAGGGCGAAGGCGGTGTCGAAGTCGGAGCCGGCGGCTCTGAAGGAGGACCTGAAGTCACTCCGGGGCCTGGACCGCACGCACAGGACGGCGGAGCTCGCCAAGATCGAGGCCGAGGCTCTGGCCGGGGGCTACGGTTCGACGATCGAGTCCTACGCCAAGGAGCTGCAGGCCGCCGCAGCGAAGCATGCCGCAGCATCTGCGGCGCCGGCCCTCGGATCCATGCTCTGAAGTCGCGGTCGCTACGCTGAGACGACAACCGTTCTCCGGGCGTCAGGGCCCCGTTCCGAGGAGGCCGCCGTGCCCGCTCACGTCGCCGTCACGATCGATCTCGTCGCACCCGGCATCCACTTCGTCGAGGGGCCGGCCTCGAACTGGGTCGTCCTGACCGGCGACGGCACGGCCAGCCTGATCGACGCGGGGTACCCGGGCGACATCGATCTGGTGCGCGGCAGCCTCCGCCAGGTGGCCGACGGGCTCCCGCTCTCGACGATCGCCGTGACCCACGGGCACTCCGACCACACGGGCGGCATCCGCGAGCTCCTCGGCGACCACCCCGGAGCGCGGGTCGTGTCGTCGGAGGCCGAGCTCCCGAACATCCGCCGCGACGTCACACACCAGGTGACCGCGGGCGCGATCCTGCCGCATCTCGTCAAGCCCCGGTTCGCCCGCTGGCTGCGCCACGCCATCCGCGCCGG
Source organism: Frondihabitans peucedani (assembly GCF_039537585.1). NCBI lineage: Bacteria > Bacillati > Actinomycetota > Actinomycetes > Micrococcales > Microbacteriaceae > Frondihabitans > Frondihabitans peucedani. The sequence goes on along the minus strand of NZ_BAABAU010000004.1, from coordinate 492,718 downwards.
CGGGCTGACCGACGTCGCGGTCGCCGATCCGGTCGGGCTCGCCGACGGGCAGGAGCTCGACCTCAGCGGGCACCCGGTCCGGGTCCGAGTGACGCCGGGTCACACGCCGGGCCACACCGTCTACGAGCTCCTCGACGCCGGCGCTGTCGCGACCGGCGACGCTCTCGTGACCGGCCACGCGGTGTCGACGGTCCGGGGTCCGCAGTCGCTGCACCCGATGTTCCACCACGACAGGCCGGCCGCCCTGGCGCTCTTTCACGAGCTCGATCGGGAGTGGTCGGGGCGGACGCTCCTGCCCGGTCACGGGCCGATCCTGCGCCGGTAAAAACCGACCTTCGCTCAGGATCACGCGCGTCGGTGGCCCCCGAACTGGGGGTCATCGGCTCTTTTGTCCCCCGTTATGCCGACCGATAGTGTGTCAACGACTTCGCACCCGGGGGCGGGGGGACGAACGAGACGAGGAACACCATGCTTTCGCTGGCCTACATCAGCACCGCGACCGATCCGATGACCGACGCCGAACTGGCCGAGCTGCTCGTCCGCAGCCGTGCGCAGAACCGCCGGGCTCACATCACCGGGTTTCTCCTCTACAAGGCCGGGCGCTTCTTCCAGTTCCTCGAGGGTCCGGAGGAGTCGGTGCGGGAGCGCATGGCCGTCATCGGCGCCGACCCCAGGCACCGCAACGTCGCGATCCTGCTCGAGGACCAGCCCGCGAAGCGCCAGTTCCCCCAGTGGACGATGGGCTTCGAGCCCGTCGACGACTCCCTGGTGTCGTCCATCCCCGGATTCCGCGAGACGTTCAAGGCGCCGACCGACTCCACCGGCACAGGCGTCGCTCTCCGCCAGCTCATCGGCTGGTTCCAGCTCCGCGCCCAGGAGACGGCCTCGGTCTGACCGACCTGTTCCGTGCACGCCGCGGCGTGCGCCACGATAGAGGGGGGAGAGAGAAGAGACAGCGTGACCAGTACCTCCTACGCCGACCTCGACAGAGAGCTCGGCAGACCCGTCGCTGATGATGTCGCGGTCGCGGCCGGCTTCGCGCGAGCAGAGTGGACCACCGACGACATGGAGGAGGCGCGGGCGCGTCTCGAGGCCGTGTACGACGGCCGGCAGTTCCGCGCCAAGGCGGGGCCGGAGACGTTCGCGTTCCGCTTCGCGGCCGCCGGCGACGAGAGCATGAGCCTGCAGACCGGGTCATTCCTCGGGCACATCCAGGGTGTCATCCCGTGGTCGCGCGACTACGTCCTCACCTGGTTCCGGTCGGGCTCGGTCACGGTCGACCACCCGCTCGGGCAGTTCACCAGCGTTGGCGCGCGTCCGTTCCTCCTCCCGAACGAGACCTCGTACTCCTTCTCCATGACTCCCCACCGCCACGGCATCGTCGTCATGGAGGCGTCGTTCTTCGAGCGGATCGCCGCCGAGCGCCACGGCCGGCACCCGCAGCGCATCGTCTTCGACCACACGGCGGTGCCCACGGACGACCAGCTGGTCGACTGGCGCGCCACCCTCGGCGACGTCACGCCGGTGATCGTCAACCCGGCGACGCCGCCCGTCGAACGGCGCTCCGCTCAGGCCGCGCTGGTGCGGGCGGTCCTCGATCTGTTCCCGTGGCGCGCGGTCGACGTCCCCGATGCCGTCCGGACCGAGCGGACGAGGCGGCTCCGCCTCGCGGTCGAGTTCGTCCACGAGCACGCCGACCAGCAGCTCACCGCCGCCGACATCGCCGGAGCTGCGGACATGAGCGTCCGGACCCTCCAGCAGGTGATGAGCGACAACCTCGGCTCCAGCCCGACGACGTACCTCCGCGATGTCCGCCTCGACCGGGTCCGGCAGGATCTCCTGTCGGCGACGCCCGCGTCGGCGCGGGTCTCCGAGGTCGCCCGCCAGTGGGGCTTCGGCAACCTCGGCCGCTTCTCGTCGGCCTACGTCGCCCGCTTCGGCGAATACCCCCGCACCACGCTCGCAGGCTGACCCGCCGAGGCGGGGGCCACGGCATCGGCGGCCGCGCGGAGCAGGTCGGCGAGGACGCTGCCGCGGGATCCTGCGGCTTCCGGGTGCCACTGCACCGCCCACAGCGGCGCCGTCTCGTGCTCGACCGCCTCGACCGTGCCGTCGTCGGCGCGAGCGACGACCCGGAGCCCGCGGCCCGGCCGGTCGACGGCCTGGTGGTGAGAGCTCTGTACGGTGATCCGGGTCGCATCGAGGCTCGCGGCAAGGCGGCTGTCAGGCTCGATCGCGACCTCGTGCGCGAGCATCCCGGCCCCCTCGGGCACGTGTCCGCCGTCGTGGAGGTGCTGCACGAGGTCGCCGCCGAGCGCCACGTTGATCAGCTGCATGCCGCGGCAGATGCCGATCAGCGGGGTGCCCGACTCCACGGCATCGCGAACGAGGGCGGCCTGCGCTTGGTCGGCGTCGGTGAACAGCTCCTCGCGGCCCGGGTAGTCGGCTGCGCCGCCGTAGAGCGCAGGATCGACGTCCTCGCCCCCGGTCAGCACGATGACGTCGGCGTCGTCCGTGGCTCCGGTCAGCGGCCCGACGTCCGACGCGGTGCGAGCGACGTCGAAGCCGGCCTCGGCCGCCGCCCGGACCACGCTCGCGCTCAGCTCGCGGAGCTCGGCCCCGTAGGCGGGGTCGGCGCGCTCCCGGTCGCTGACGTCGACGACGAGGAGGCGCGGGCGGGGCGTGGGGACGGCGTCGGGCATGCCACGATCCTGCCAGGACCGGCCGCGTCAGACGGCGAAGACGAGCAGCGTGCTCGACGCGGTGGCGACGAGGCGACCCTCGGCGTCGCGGACCTCGCCCTCCGCGAAGGCCGCCCGACGTCCGGGCTTCGTGACGCGTCCGATCGCTGTCAGCCTTCCGCTCGACGTGGAGAGCGGCCGGAGGTAGTTGACCTTGATCTCGAGCGACGTGTAGCCGGTCCCGGCCGGCAGTGTCGTCTGGACCGCGCAGCCCAGGACGGAGTCGAGCACCGTGCACACGAAGCCGCCGTGGACCGTCCCGATCGGGTTGTAGTGCGACTCGTCGGGCGTGCAGTAGAACGTCACCTCGCCGGTCTCGGCCGTAGCGGCCTCGAGGTTCATGAGCGCCAGGATCGGCGGCGGCGGCAGCGTCCCGTCGACCAGCGCGTGCATGAAGTCGAGCCCCGACATGCTGCGGGCAGCCTCCGCCGAGATCGCAGGATCACTCCAGGTGACGGTCTTCGTGCGGGCGGGGGTCGATCCTGCGCTCTCGTCGCTCATCGGCGGGACTCCTTCGTCGTTCGTCCGGCGCGGGCGCTCACCCGGCCGAGCGTCAGCCTAGAGACGCGGCGCCGGAGCGCCACACCCGTTGTGCGACTCGGCAGTGCGACCGCAGCCTGGCGTGCCCGGTCGTTGTAGGTGCCGTCACGTCGTGCAGCGGCGACCGGTGGGACGCTCGATCAGGGACGCTCTGGCAGGTGGCACCGACATGTCGGGTGTGAGATATCGTGTCCTCATGATCGGATCAGGAAGCACAGGCGGCTGGCCGGAAGGCATGACCATCATGATCGAGGATCGCGACCCGGAACTGCTCGCGCTGCTGTTCTCGAGAGCCGTCCGGGGCCTGCGGGCGGGCGCGGCCGTTCCCACGGGTCTCACGAGCGATCCTCCGCCCCTCGGCGGGACTCCGGGCGACCCTCCTTCCGGCCTGTCCGCGGAGTGGGACGCCGCCTGGGCCCTGCGGCTGGAGCATCTCGACGATCTCGACGACTTCGACATCGAAGGACGAGGGCTCGACGCGTACTTCGCTGCCTGGCAGGCGGCTCAGGACGCCCTCCCCGTACCCTGGAGCGACCGCATGCAGGAGTGGCTCGACTCGAGCGGATACGTCGACTGGGTCGACAGCGCCTGCCGTCGCACCGACCTCGACATCCGGCCCGGCGTGCTCCCCGCGCTCGTGGGCGCGTGGCGGAGGGGGCTCCGGACGGTGACGCTCCTTCCGCTCACCGGGCCGTACGTGCTGGCGCCGTCGCCGCAGCGCATGGTCGTGTCGGCGTTCACCTGGTCGAGCGACGAGGAGATGGTCGGCGCCCTCCGATCCTGGACGGGGGAGAAGCCTCCGCAGCCTGACCGCTAGCGCCCAGAGGGCCGAGTGGTCTATCCGTGAGGCGATGCGAGGCGTAGCCTTCAGTCAAGTCGGCCCAGACTCTCTCGGGATACGAACGACGCGGCCTGCCCGTCGTCCCAGTCCTTACCGTGAATGAGGCACCCAGCGACTCAGTCAGACCGCCTGATGGGCATCGACCAGCGGACATCCTCACACGGCGAAACAGAGGGTGTCCGCCACTCCGGGCGGTACGCTCCCCGCATGAGCGAGACGCACGACGTGGTGACGGCCGACGGACGGATCCTGCGGGTCCACGACAGCGGCGAGCTGCCCGCGGGGGCCGGCACCGTCGTCTGGCACACCGGGTCGCCGCAGACGGGCGCGCTGCTCACACCCGTGCTCGAGGCCTGCGCCGCACGGGGGCTCCGGCTCGTCTCGTACGGCCGCCCTGGCTACGGCGGCTCGACCGCGAACCTCCGCCGGAACGTCGCCTCCGCGGCCCCCGACGTCGAGGCGATCGTCGACGCGCTCGGCATCCGCCACTTCTTCAGCGTCGGTGCGTCCGGCGGCGGCCCGCACGCCCTCGCCTGCGCCGCCCTCCTGCCCGACCGGGTCACGGGCGTCGCGACCCTCGCCGGGATCGCCCCGTTCACCGACGAGTACGACTGGTTCGCCGGCATGCAGGCGCCGAGCGCCCTCCGCGCCGCCCTCGTGAGCCCGGAGGCCCGCGAGGAGTTCGCGAAGGTCGACGACTTCGACCCCGAGTGCTTCCTGCCCGTCGACTACGACACCCTCCGGGAGGAGTGGGCGTCGCTCGGGGAGGACTCCGGCAGGGCAGGGGCAGCAGGATCCCGCGGCCTGATCGACGACGACGTCGCCTTCGTCGCGCCGTGGGGGTTCGACCTCGGCCGAGTCACCGCCCCCGCGATCGTCGCCCAGGGCGGCCTCGACCGCGTGGTGCCGGCCTCGCACGGCATCTGGCTGCACGACCACGTGCCCGGCTCGGAGTTCTGGGAGCGCCCCGACGCCGGCCACATCTCGATCCTGCGGCTGCTTCCGGAGGTGCTCGACCGTCTCGTCGAGTGGGCCTGACGCTCCTTTGAGCCGCCCCACTGCGATGTCGCTTTCTCGCTAGTGCCTGTCGGGGGTCGATGTGAGGATGGACCCATGGAGCTCGACGAGACGCAGTGCCGCGGGGCGGTCAGGAGCCGCGACGCGCGCTTCGACGGCATCTTCTACACGGCCGTCCTGTCGACCGGCATCTACTGCCGGCCTAGCTGCCCGGCCCGCACTCCGCGCGAAGAGAACATGGTCTTCCACCGGTCGGCGGCCTCGGCTCAGGCGGCGGGCTTCCGGGCCTGCAAGCGGTGCCGGCCCGACGCGACGCCGGGCTCGCCCGAGTGGAACGTCCGCTCCGACACGGTGGCCCGGGCGATGCGCCTCATCGGCGACGGCGTGGTCGACCGCGAGGGCGTGCCGAGCCTCGCCGCCACCCTCGGCTACAGCGTCCGCCAGGTCGAGCGCCTCCTGTGCGACGAGCTCGGTGCCGGCCCGCTCGCTCTGGCCCAGGTGCAGCGCGCCCAGTCGGCCCGCACCCTGATCGAGGCCACGGCGATGCCGATGAGCGACGTCGCGTACGCCGCCGGATTCTCGTCGATCCGCGCCTTCAACGATGTGATCCGGGCCACCTACGCGGCGTCGCCGAGCGAGCTGAGGGCGAGCGCAGGATCGAGCGGCGACCCCCGCGACGGCGGCGTCCCCCGCTCCGGAGTCATCTCGCTCCGCCTCGCCTTCCGCCAGCCGCTCGAGCCCTCCAACCTGCTCGGCCACCTCATCGCGACGGGCGTCCCCGGCGTCGAGGAGTTCCGCGACGGCGCCTACCGCGCCACCCTGGCCCTCCCGCGCGGCTGGGGGATCGTCGCCGTGCGGCGGCCCGTCGGCTCGGCGTTCCCCGTCACCCTGCGGCTCACCGACGTCCGCGACCTCTCCGCCGCGGTCAGCAGGGTCCGGCGCCTGCTCGACCTCGACGCCGACCCCGTGGCCGTCGGCGAGGGCCTCGGTCGCGACGAGCACCTCCGGCCGCTGATCGAGCGGGCCCCCGGGCGGCGCGTGCCCCGGATCCTCGATCCTGCAGCGTTCGCCCTCCGTGCCGTCCTCGGGCAGCAGGTCTCCACGGCGGCGGCGCGCACCCACGCCGCGCGGCTCGTCGCGGCGCTCGGCGAACCGGTCGTCGACCCCGACGGCGGCCTGACGCACCTGTTCCCGACCGCCGAGGCCGTGGTCGCCGCCGCGTCGGAGCCGGCCGTGCTGCCCGGTGCGGCTCCCGGCTCGACCCGGCTCGACGAGATCCTGCGCATGCCCGCCTCCCGGCGCCGCACGGTGCTCACCATGGCGACCGCGCTCGCCGACGACACCGTCCGGCTCGACGCCGGAGCCGACTGGGCCGACGTGCGCCGTTCGCTGCTGGCTCTGCCCGGCATCGGCCCGTGGACCGTCGAGACCATCGCCATGCGCGCCCTCGGCGATCCCGACGCCTTCGTCGGCAGCGACCTCGGGGTCCTCAAGGCGGCAGGCGCCCTCGGGCTCCCGTCGACGCACCCGGCGCTCGAGCGGGTGACCGGCGCGTGGTCGCCGTGGCGCGCCTACGCCGTGCAGTACCTCTGGGCCGAGAGCCCGCACGCGGTCAACTCGATCCCCGACGGCGACGTGGTGCTGCCCGTCGCCCCCGACTCAGGAGCACGCCCATGAGCTACACCGTCATCGAGTCGCCCATCGGCGATCTCACCCTCGTCGCCGACGACGACACCTCGGCCCTCCGCGCCCTCTACATGGTCGAGCACCGGCACGCGCCCGGGGTCGAGACCTTCGCCGAGCGGCTCGCAGGATCGGGGGCCCGACGGGTCTTCGGCCAGGTCACCCGCCAGCTCGACGAGTACTTCGCCGGCGACCGCGAGGCGTTCGACCTGCCGCTCGCCCCGGTCGGCACCGCCTTCCAGCTCGCCGTCTGGCAGCAGCTGCGCGCGATCCCGTTCGGGCAGACCCGCACCTACGGCGAGATCGCCGCGGGGCTCGGCAACCCGAAGGCCGTGCGCGCCGTGGGCCTCGCCAACGGCCGCAACCCGCTCAGCATCGTGGTGCCGTGCCACCGCGTCATCGGAGCCAGCGGCGCGATGACGGGCTTCGGCGGAGGTGTCGAGCGCAAGGAGTACCTGCTCCGGCTGGAGGGCGCCCTGCGGGGTGGTGTGGTGTCGTCGGGTGCGGCGCCGCTGTCGCTCTTTGCCTAGCTCGGGTTCGCGACTGCTGGTCGCGCGGGTGGGCCGGTGGTAGTAGCCGTGGGCGGGCCTCCGGGGGCCCGCCGAAGCCTGCGAGCACCGGCCGACATCTGGTGTGCGGGGTGGGCTGGATCCTGCGCCGCGCGGATGGGCGGGTGGTAGTAGCAGTGGGCGGGTCTCCGGAGCCCCGCCGAAACCTGCGAGCACCCGCCGACTTCTGGCGTCCAGGGTGGGGTGGATCCTGCGCCGCGCGGATGGGCAGGTGGTGGTAGCAGTTGGCGGGCCTCCGGAGCCCCGCCGAAACCTGCGAGCACCCGCCGACGCGCACCGCGCAGCACGGGGCGAACGCGGCAGCGGTAGCGTCGAATCATGGCCTCCCGCATCGGTGAACTCGTCCTCGGCTGCCGCGATCCCGAGCTCCTCGCCCGCTTCTGGTGCGAGGTGCTCGACTTCGTCGTCCTCGACCGCGAAGACGACGGCAGCCTCGAGATCGGGCCGCCGTCGGGCTTCGGGGGCGCGCAGGCGACCATCATCCTGAGCCGGCGCGAAGTCCCCGAGCCCGGCAAATCGAGGCTCCACATCGACGTGAACCCGGTCGACCGCGACCAGGCCGACGAGCTCGAGCGGCTCCTCGCGCTCGGTGCGCGCCCGGCCGACATCGGACAGTCCGGCGACGAGCAGTGGCATGTGCTCCAGGATCCCGAGGGCAACGAGTTCTGCCTCCTGCGCGCGAGGCTCAAGCCGCTCGACCAGCCCGCCTGACCCGGGCGCCTCCGAGCGGTCCCGGCGTACCGTGGAGGCATGGCCGACAGCGACGGCACCGACCGAGCCCCTCGCCGACCCGCTCCCGCACGCCGCGAGGAGGTCGTCCGCGACACCGCGCGCCGCGACCCGTCCCTCGCTGCCGCGCGCTACCGGCTCGACCGCGAGAACGCGGCCGACCGTCACGCCGAGGCGCAGGAGGAGCGGCGCGCACCGACCGCAGCGGAGCTCCGCTCGATCGCCAAGACGCAGCTCGACCTCGCCATCGAGCGGGGCGACTTCGACAACCTCCCACTGGCGGGCAAGCCGCTCCCGAACCTCACATCCGGCACGCACGACCCCGACTGGTGGATCAAGGCGAAGATCGAGCGCGAGGGCCTCTCCGGCGTCGCGCCGCCCGCCCTGTCGCTGCGCACCGAGAACGAGCGCCTCGACGCCCTCCTCGACACGATGACGACCGAGGCGTCGGTCCGCGCCACGGTCGCCGACTTCAACGGCCGCATCATCGAGGCCCGCCGGCAGCTGACCGGCGGACCGCCGGTGGTGACGCCGACGCGCGACCCCGACGTCGAGGTGCGGCGATGGCAGGATCGGCGGGCGGTGCGCCGAGCCGAGGCCGAGCGCGCCGCCGCCGAGATCGCAGCCCAGCAGCCGCCGACCCGGCGGGAGCGTCGCCGCCAGGCGCGGGCCGCGAAGGCGAGCCGGGCCGCCCGTCGCAGACGCGGCTGATCGCGACCCCTCAGGCGGGGTCCGGCCAGCTGCGACCGCTCAGGCGTAGCCCGGCCAGCTGCGACCGCTCAGGCGCGGCCCCGCCGCCCGAGGCCGCTCAGGCGCGGGCGGGCTTCGTGTCCGGGACCACCTCGTCCTCGGCGTCGTCCTCCGCGGCGGCCTTCGACTCGGTCCGCCACCTGCCGCGGGCCACGAAGGTGACCATCACGTTGATGACGGCGATCGTCGGAACGGCGAAAAGCGCACCGGGGATGCCGGCGATGTAGGAGCCGCCGGCCACGGCGAAGACGACCGCGAGCGGGTGGACCTTCACGGCGTTGCCCATGACGAGCGGCTGCAGCACATGCGCCTCGAGTAGGTGCACGATGATGACGCCGCCGAGCATGATCAGCGCCTGGATCGGTCCGATGAAGACGAGCGCGATGACGACCGCGAAGGCGCCGGACACGATGGCTCCGACGACGGGGATGAACGACGCGAGGAAGACGAGCACGCCGATCGGCACGGCCAGCGGGAGCCCGAGGAAGAACGCGAACAGCCCGACGCCGAGGCCGTCGACCGCGGCCACGAAGATCTGGACCCGGACGAAGGTGGTGAGCGTGTGCCATCCTGCCTGACCGGCTCCGTCGACGGCGCGACGGGCGCGGCGCGGGAACAGCCGGACGACCCACTTCCAGACGCCCTCGCCGTCGATCATCATGAAGATGGTCGCGAAGATCGTCAGCAGGCCGTCGGCGACGAAGTGCACGCTGCCGAGGCCGACCGCGGCGGCGCCCGAGAGGAGCGACTTGCTGCTGTCCTGAAGGGCCTTGGTGGCCTGGTCGATGTACGACTGGTAGTCGGTCGTGGTCAGGTTGAACGGCGGCGCCGCGAGGAACGCCTGCACCGACTTGAACGACGACACCGACTCCTTCTCGAGCGCGGGGAGCCCGGCCCGGACCTGCGCGACGACGAGCAGGATCAGCCCGCCGAAGATCACGATCGCGCCGAGGAGCGTCACGACGATGGCGAGCCACTTCGGCCAGCGGTGCCTCTCGAGCGCCGTCACGGCGGGCTTGAGCAGCGCCGAGATGAGGAGCGCGATCAGGAACGGGATGACGATCTCGGCGAGCGTCTCGATCAGGAAGATGAAGAGGGCGATGCAGCCGGCGACGACCAGGATCCGCCAGCCCCACGCTCCCGCGATCTTCATGCCGTTGGTCACGGTGTCGTCGGCGCGGAGCACGCCCGCACCCGCTGCCGCGCGCGGATCGGCGACGGCCGTGCCGCCCGCCGGTGCCACGGTCTGCGGGGAGCCCGCCTGGCCGGCCGCAGGCCGACCTGCTCCGGCGGCGCGGCCTGCGCCCGCCGCGTCGCTGTTCTTGAATCCGGGGAATCTCATGTGTGGAGTCTGCCGTTCTTTTCTGCCGGGTGTCCGAGGGGCTTCGCAGAGCGGCCCTCTCCGACCAGACGCATCCCGGTGCGGAATCGTCACGCGCCGGTCTCGAGCCGCCATGGATTCAGCGGATCGAGGGCGTCTCGCGAGCCGTCGTCCAGACACGAGCCCGAAACGCGGCGTCGCTAGGGTGGCGTCATGATCCTCGAGACGGGAACCGTCCTGCAGCCGGGGAGCGGCCCCATCCCGGCTCCTCTCTACCTGCCCGCGAGCGAGGCCAACACGCTCTGGGGCTGGCTGCCCTGCGAGACCGACCGGGCCGTCCTGACCATCGACCCGGGCGACGTCGTCACGATCGACACGGTCAGCCACGAGGGGATCCTCGACGACCAGGGGCGCGACCCGGTCGCCTACTTCGCGCGGCACGGGGTCCCGGCAGAGGCCGTGCTCGACGACGCCGTCGCGATCGCGGCCTCGGAGGGGCGCCGCGATCCTGCCGTCGACGGCCCTCACGGCGTCACCGGGCCGATCGCCGTCCGCGGAGCCGAGCCCGGCGACGTCCTCACCATGACCGTCCTCGAGGCGACGCCCCGGGTGCCGTACGGGGTCATCTCGAACCGCCACGGGAGGGGTGCGCTCGCCGGAGAGCTGCCGCGCGGCGAGCTCGGGCTGAGCGTCAGCGTCTTCGCGAGCGTCGAGGACGACCCGTCGGGCGGAGGGCTCGTCGGCCGTCTGCCGCGGACGCCCGGCGGGCCGGTCTCGGTCAGCTTCCCGCTGCGGCCGTTCCTCGGCATCATGGGCGTCGCCGTCGCGGGCCCCGAGCGGCCGCACTCGGTGCCGCCCGGCTCCCACGGCGGCAACATCGACATCAACCTCCTGGTGGCCGGGACCTCGCTCCATCTGCCGGTCCAGGTGCCGGGCGCTCTGGCGTACGTCGGCGACCCGCACTTCGCGCAGGGCGACGGGGAGGTCGCTCTCACGGCGATGGAGGCGTCGCTCCGCGCGACCATCCGCTTCGACCTCGTGAAGCGGCAGGATGCCAGGGCCCTGTTCGGAGAGATCAGTGGCCCGCTCGCGGAGACGGCCGACTACCTCGTCCCGACCGGGCTCGACGAAGACCTCGACGTCGCCGTGCAGAAGTGCGTCCGCGCCGCGCTCGACCTCCTCGAGGCCCGCTTCGGCATGGAGGAGAGCCTCGGCTACGCGTACCTGTCGGCCGCGACCGACTTCGACATCTCGCAGGTGGTCGACCTCGTGAAGGGCGTCCACGCGCGCATCCGGGTGAGTGACTTCGATGAGTGAGGCTGTGCGAGGGCCGGAGACAGACGGACGCGGGACGACGGACCGCGTGACGACGGACCGCGTGACGACGGACCGCGTGACGACGGTGGAGGGCGACCTGCCCGAGCGGCTGCTGGAGGCGTTCGACGCCTACGAGCGGGCCCTCGCCGACAACGACCAGGAGGCGCTCGCCGACGCGTTCGAGCCCGGCCACCTGACGCTCCGCGCCGACGGAGCCGGCCTGCTCGTCGGGCACGAGGCCATCACGGCGTTCCGTGGGCGGCGGAAGTCCGCGCCCGCGAGACGGATCGAGCAGCTCCACGTGAGGGTCGTCGATCCTGCGACCGCTCTGATCGTGTCGGTGAACGCGCCCGTCGGCGGCGGCCGCGGTGTCGTGACCCAGCTCTGGCGCCGCACGGCCGGCGACGGCGACGTCTACGGCGTCTGGCGGATCGCGTCGGCGCAGGTGCAGGCTCCGGCCCCGATCTTCGACACGCGGATCTGGCGCGTCGTCGGGGCGCCGCTCGTCGCCACGACGGTCGAGGTGTCGCCCGACGACGATCCTGATGCGGTCCGCGAGACAGCGCCGCTCCTCGGCGAGACCGTCGCGGTCAAAGACCTCTTCGCCGTCTCCGGGGTCCGGGTCGGCGCCGGGGTCCCGGCCTACCTCGAGGAGCAGTCCGACCAGGAGTTCCACGCCCCGGCCGTGCAGGCCCTCCTCGACGCGGGCGCCTCCGTGCTCGGCATCGCGCAGACCGACGAGTTCGCCTTCAGCATCGCCGGCCGGAACTCCGCCTACGGCACGCCGCCCAACGGGGCCGTCCCCGGGGCGATCTCCGGCGGCTCGACCAGCGGCCCCGCGTCGGCGGTCGCCCTCGGTCACGCCAGCATCGGCCTCGGCACCGACACCGGCGGCTCGATCCGGGTCCCGGCCTCGTACCAGGGCCTCTGGGGCCTCCGCACCTCGCACGGCGCCGTGCGCCGGACCGACCTCCTGCCGCTCGCGCCCTCCTTCGACACGGTCGGCTGGCTCACCCGCGACGCCGACCTGCTGGCCCGCGTCGCCGCCGCGACCCTCAGCGGCCCGGCCGCCACGTCGTCGCCGCTGCAGCACGACGTCGCCCCGTCGATCGTCCTCGACCCGGGCGTCGTCGCGTCCGTCTCGGCCGACGTCGCCGCGGCGTTCCGCGACCGGCTCGACCAGCTCGCGGCCGTCGGCGCCCTGCGCCCGCCGGAGTCGATCGCGCTCGGCGACCTCGCGCACCTCTACGAGCTGTTCCGCGTGCTGCAGGCTGCCGAGGCGTGGCGGTCGCACGGCGAGTGGATCACCGCGCACCCCGGAGCCCTCGCGCCCGACGTCGAGGCGAGGTTCGCGTTCGGACGCAGCATCGACCCCGACCGGGAGGCCCAGGCGCGGAACGAGCTCGCCGTGCAGCGCGATCACCTCGACCGGATGCTGGACGGCAGGATCCTGCTGCTCCCCAGCGCCTCGTCGGCGGCCCCGTCGCTCTCGGCCACGCCCGCGGAGTTCGACGCCCTGCGCTCCAGGACGCTCGGGCTCACCTGCATCGCGGGCATCGGGGGCTACCCCGCGGTGTCGGCGCCACTGCTGCGGGTGCCCGGCGGCCCGGTCGGCCTCTGCCTCGTCGGGCCGCGCGGCTCGGACCTCGCGCTCGTCGGTGTCGCTGCCGGGCTCGCTGCTGCTGCTTCCGCCTGAGCCCGCGTAACCCATCCGACCCGGCCTCGACATCCGTCCCCGAAGAAAAGCGATTGGACGCGTCAGGATCGCCAGTTTCCCGACACTCCTCTAGTGAAGGGGGAACGATGACCGATTCCGAAGACACCGACGACGACCACGCGCTGCTGACGCGCCTGGCGATCGGAGACCGCGCCGCGCTCGCCGCCGCGTTCGACCGGTTCGCGCCGACTCTGACGCGGTACGCCTGGGCCGTCGCGCCGAGCAGGATGGACGTGGAGGAGCTCGTCCAGGACACCCTGCTCACGCTGTGGCAGAAGGCCGCCTCGATCGAGCTGCCCACGGGCTCGCTTCTGCCGTGGCTGCTCGTGGTCTGCCGGAATCACTCGCGGAACCTGCTGCGCCGCCAGCTGCGCACCCAGGGCGATCCGCTTCCCGACGACCTCGCGGCTCCTCCCCAGGAGGAGGACGCCCGTGAGCGCCTCCGCTGGGTCCGCGACGAGATCGACGCTCTCGCGCCCCTGGATCGCAGGATCTGCGAACTCTGCCTCCTCGAGGGGCACTCCTACTCGGAGGCCGCCGCGCTGCTCGGCCTGAGCGCCGGCGCCGTCACCAAGCGGGTCTCCCGCTCGCGTGCCCGACTGAAGAAGGCTGTGATGCACGATGAACACTGAACCTCCCACCGGAGACGATCTCCAGCGGATGCTCGTCGACATGAAGCAGTCCGTCCTGGAGCGCGCGGACGAGGTGCGTCCTCGCCCGGTCCGCCGCCGGCACGCGTGGCCCGTGGTCGGGCTGGTCGTCCTCCTCGCTGCCGGGACCGCGAGCGGTGCGTACGCCGCGGGTCTCGTCCCCAAGGACCTCTTCTCGGCCCCGGCCCCGGTCGCCACGGACACGCCCGCCCCGAGCCCTGTGGTCCAGGCTCCCGCACCGCAGCCGTCGCCGTCGAGCGCCGCCCCGGCTCCCGAGCCGACGCCGACCCCGACGCCGTCGAAGGTCTTCACGCTCGACGACCCCGCCACCTGGACGATCTCCTCGACGGAGGTCGGGCCGGTCGCGCTCGGTGCCCCCTACGACGGCGAGGTGGACGACCTGACGTCGGCGTACACGACGGGCAACGAGAACTGCCCGAATCCGGACGCCTCGTTCTGGGACCGGAAGGGCTCGATCACGCTCATCGTCGTGAAGGAGGGCGGGGTCGTGTCGGGGGTGTCTCTCGGGCTCGTCGCCCCGTCCGATCCTGCTTACCTGAAGACGTCGCCGACGACTTCGACCGGAGCAGGCATCGGGACGACGCTCGAGCAGCTCAAGGCCGACTATCCGCAGCTCACCAGGATCGGGACGTACGGCCCCGACCCGAGCTCGGAGGTCTTCAGCCTCTGGAGCGTCAAGGCGGGTGCGAACTCGATCACCTTCCAGTTCGACGGCAGCGGAACGCGGGTCGGCTTGGTCTGGGTCGGCGCGAACCCGAAGCCGCCGTACGAGTTCTGCGGGTAGCCGGGTGACGGTGGCCGTCGGCGGCGACCGCGGCTGTCGACGGCCGTCAGCGGCGCAGGGTCCGGAGCCCGTCCCGGAGCTCCCGGACCAGGAACCCGGGCTGCTCCAACGCCCCGAAGTGGCCGCCCCGCTCCGCTTCGCCGTAGTGGATCAGGTCGCTGTAGGCGTCCTCGATCCACGAACGCGGCGGAAGGGGGATGTCCTTCGGGAACACCGTGACCGCCACCGGCAGTGACAGGCGAGGGCCCGCGAGGCCCCCGGAGCTGTTCTCCCAGTAGATGCGGGCCGAGGAGGCCGCACTGTTCGTGAACCAGTACAGCGAGATGGTGTCGAGGATTTCGTCTATGGCGAGGGCGTCCTCGGCTCGCCCGTCGTTGTCGCTCTTCGACTGGAACTTCTCGTAGATCCACGCGGCCTGCCCGACCGGGGAGTCGGCCAGCGCGAACCCGACGGTCTGCGGCTTCGTGGCCTGGAGGTGGTTCGACCCGCCGAGGTAGCCCGTGTAGAGGGCGAGGGTGGCGACGGCGTGCTCCTCCTCCGGCGACAACTCGTCGGGGATGGTCGTCGGGAAGACGTACTGCGAGCTCAGGTGGATGCCGGCGAGGCCCTCCGGTCGCAGGATGCCCAGGGCCGTGGTGACGACGGCTCCCCAGTCGCCGCCGTGGGCCGTCCATCTCTCGTAGCCGAGACGAGCCATGAGCTCCGCCCAGGCGGCTGCGACCCGCGGGACGGTCCATCCGGTCTCCGTCGGCTTGCCCGAGAAGCCGAAGCCGGGCAGTGACGGGATGACGACGTCGAACGAGTCCTCGACCGATCCGCCGTGCGCGACCGGGTCGGTCAGCGGGTCGATCAGCGCGAGGAAGTCGATGAACGACCCGGGCCAGCCGTGCGTGAGGAGGAGGGGCATCGCGCCGGGGTTCGCGGACCGGACGTGGACGAAGTGGATGTCGAGACCGTCGATCGTCGCCGTGAACTGGGGCAGGCCGTTGACCCGGCTCTCGAAGCGACGCCAGTCGTAGTGATGCTGCCAGTGGTCGACCAGGGACCTGGCGCTGTCGACCCGGACGCCCTGCGACCAGTCGTCGACGGTCTCCGCATCCGGCCACCGCACGTTGGCGAGGCGATCGCGGAGGTCGTCGATCTCCGACTGGGGCACGTGGACAGCGAAGGGGCGGATCGCAGTGTCGTGGGGTGCTTCGTCTCGGGACACGGGGTCTCCATCTCGTCATCCTGGTGCGGCACTCTGCTGCACACTCGTGTGCATTGCACACTGCTGTGCACCCTACATCGCTGCACACGAACGTGCAATGATGGATTCATGAGTGACCTCTCGCCGCGGGCGCTGGCCATGGAGCAGACCCGGCGCCGCATCCTCGACGTCGCCCTCGAGACGCTGGGCCGCGATCCTGACGCCGGCATGGCAGAGGTCGCCGCCGCAGCCGCCGTGGTCCGCCGCACGGTCTACGGCTACTTCCCGACGAGGGCCGACCTCGTCCGGACTCTGGCTCGGCAGGCGGTCGACGAGATGTCCGCGGTGCTCGCAGAGGTCGACGCCTCAGCAGGATCACCCGACGTCGCCTGGGCCGACTTCGTGTCGCGTCTCTGGCCTCTCGCCCACCGCTATCGCGTCCTGATCGCTCTCCGTCGTGGCGAGTTCGGCCACGAGATCCACGCCCTGCTCGAACCCGTCGACGCATCGCTCGCGGCTCTCGTCCTGCGCGGCCAGGACGACGGCTCGTTCTCCCGGCACCTGCCCTCCCGCGTGCTCAGCCAGATCGCGTTCTCGTCCGTGTTCAGCGTCGCGGACGCCGGGCTCGACGATGCCCGCGCGGGGGTCGCCGCCGCGGTCGTCACGAGTCTCCTGGTGCTGGGCGTACCGCAGGCGAGGGCCCGCGATCTGGCCGCGGCGACAGCCTGACGTGCCCGCCGGGCCGGAGGCGCGCGCAGCGATCGCAGTCGGGCATGTTCTTGGCGCTCGCCGGATAGAAGCCGTCGTTCGTCTCCGAGAAGAACGTGTGCTGGACGCCGCCTGCCGCCGTGATCCTGATCGTGAAGTCGCGGACGTTCCCGGAGTGAGCGCCGCGGGCCAGCCGCGGGAAGATGACGATCTGAACGCTCGAGTGCGCAGGGACGGGCGCGCCGGCGACCGCGCGGCGCTTCGACCAGTCGGCCACGTCGCGGTAGCTCTCCGTGCCGACCCCGATTGCATCATCGTGGAGCCCCCGCGCCGGCAGGGCTGTGTAGCCGACCGACGACAGGTCGTTGACGGTTCCGGCGTCGATGGAGTCGAGAGTCGCCGGCTGATCGCCGTCGTTGATGACGTACATCCCGAAGACGGTGTCGCCGCTGCCGGTGCTGGCCATGCACGAGCTGCCCCCCTCGTCGACTCGGATGTCGGGGCGGTTCGTCGTGACCACCACGAACCCGATTCCCAGGGCGACGGCGAGGACGGTGGAGACGGCGACGACGAGTCGTCCGGCGTTCGGCATGGCCGCAGGCTAGTGCAGGTCGAGGGGACCGCACACGCCCCCGACAGGATCCGGCCCGGTTTCCCCGATCCTGCGCCCGCGTCGTTTCTCGGCGGACGCCCATGGCGGGTCGCCCGCCGCGTCCGTAGTCTTGACGGACCGACCGATCGAGAGGAATGCCCGTGGGAGAACGACTCGACGCCGCGGCCAGGATCTCCGCCCGGACGGTCCGCGCCGCCTCCCGCACGCCCCTCGGCATGCAGGTCAAGGAGAGCCTCCTCTTCTACCGCCGCGTCGCCCGCGCCGCCGTGACCGAGGCGATCTCCAGGCCCCCCGAGGCGCAGGCGATCGAGTCGCCGCAGGCGGCCCCGCACCCCGGCCTCCGCCCGCAGCCCGCCGACGAGTTCGTGTCGGGCGACGACGAGCGCTGCAGCTGCCGGCGTCCCGACTGGTGCGGTGCGACGAAGGGCGACATCGTCCACGACCTCATGAGCCGGGGCATGCGACTCGACCGGGAGCAGGCCGAGACGATCTGGCGCGACGCGCAGGATCGCCGGGGAGCCTGGCCCGCCTGAGTCTCCTGCGGTGAGCGGGTCCGCCCTCCCTCTCGCGGGCCGCCCCGCGATCCTGCCGGTGCGGTTTCCGGACAGGACGCCCCGGATCACTGGAAATCCCACAGGATCCCGGGGCAGATCGGTCGCGGGACTGCTCCCGGGGCCCGTCCAGGTGCATAATCACCGAGGAACGGGGGATCATGACGCGGAAGAAGCCGGTGCAGGAGGGTGTGGTCCTCTCGGCGCAGCAGGCGGAGATCCTCGCGGGCATCGGCGCCGGCGAGACCTACAGCACCGTGGCGAAGCGCCTCTCGCTGAGCACGTCGACGATCGGCTACCACGTAGGGCGACTGCAGCAGAAGCTGCACGCCGGCAACGTCCCGGCCCTCATCGCGCTGGTCATGGTCGCCGGGATCCTCACGACCGACCAGTTCCCCATCCAGGCCACCGGCGACCTCGTCATCGACCCGTCCCTCATCCCCGACTGACGACCGCCCCACAGACCCCGGAGCGCGCCCGATCGGGCTCCGGCGCCCGAGGCCCGACCCGACGGTCGGCCTCCTCCACCCACCCGAAGGGAAACCCCACCATGTCCACCACCTCGCCCACCGCACCCCCGCGGACCATCCAGATCGCGTTCTGGCTGTTCCTCCTCACCGCCCTCGCGCACCTCGTCGGCCTCATCATCTCCGCTGCCACCTCCGGCAGCACGACGGCTGCTGCGAAGAGCCAGCTCGCGAAGGCGGGTGGATCGGCGGCCGCGACCCAGCAGGCGCAGAGCTTCGTGGGCGCCGGCGTCGCGATCGCGATCGTGCTCGGGGCCCTGTTCCTCATCGCCTTCGTCGTCTTCGACCTCTTCATGCGACGCGGAGCCGGCTGGGCCCGCATCGTCCTCCTCATCATCACGATCCTGTCGCTCACCGGGATCGTGGGCGGCTATGGCACCGGAGCGGTCGGCGTCGTCGCTGCCGTCGTGGCGACCGTCCTGATGTTCCTGCGTCCGTCGAGCGAGTACTTCCAGGCCGTCAAGGCCCGCAAGTACGGCAACGGCGGCGGTGTCGCCGGCGGACCGGCGCGCGTCTAGTCCTGCTGCTCGGAGGGGCCCGTCCTGCGAGGGGCGGGCCCTTCGTCGTCCCTGGCGGCGGCGTGCTCGCTGTTCGCGACCCGTATCCCGGCCCGACACACGCCGTACAACCGGTGACTGCCGCCGGAATGCGTGCCCGCGGCGGTCGCCCCGCCCCGCCCCGCGCACTCCGGCACGCATCCCGTAGGGTCAGCACATGCGCGTGGGGATCACAGGAGCGTCGGGGTTCGTCGGACGACACCTGGCGGAGCGGTACGACCCGGTCGACGTCGTGAGCGTCTCCCGGAGCGCCGGCGTGCAGATCGACGACGTCGACGCGCTCACCGAGGCGTTCCGCGGAGTCGACGCCGTGGCGCACTGCGCCGGGATCAACCGCGAGATCGGCGACCAGACGTTCGATCGCGTCCACGTCCGTGGCACTGCCGCCGTTCTCGAGGCCGCCCGTCGCGCCGGTGTGTCGAAGGTGGTGCTGCTCAGCTTCTTGCGGGCGCGTCCCGGTTCAGGATCGCCGTACCACGAGTCGAAGTGGACGGCCGAGGAGATGATCCGATCGTCGGGCCTCGACTACACGATCCTGAAGGCCGGAATGATCTACGGCCACGGCGACCACCTCGTCGACCACATCAGTCACACCGTGCAGACGGTCCCGCTCTTCGCCTCGGTCGGCCTGCGCGAGAAGACGATCAGCCCGATCCCCGTCGCCGAGCTCGTGGACGTCATCGTGGCAGCGCTCGACGGGCGCCTGTCCCGGCAGACGGTGGCGGTGCGCGGCGGCGAGACCCTCCTGCTCAGCGAGGCCGTGCGTCGGATCGCCCGGATCGTCGAGCGTCCGGTGACCATCTTCCCGGCGCCGGTCTGGGCGCACAGGATCCTGGGCCAGGTCACCGAGTGGACGATGCGAGTGCCACTCGTCGCCAAGGCGCAGGTGCAGATGCTGTCCGAGGGCGTGACCGAGGCGACGCAGCCGGCCGGTGAGCTCCCCGACGACCTCCGGCCCCGTCTCCCGTTCGACGACGAGCAGATCCGTGGTGCGCTACCGCCCCGAGGCGGCTTCACCTGGCGCGACCTGCGGCTGGCATCGCGGGCGGGCTGAGCCGATCCGGGGTCGGGTGTGGTGGCGTTCGCGACACGCATCCCGGCCCGACACACGCCGTACAACCGGTGTCTGCCGCCGGAATGCGTGCCCCGAGCGACCCGACCGCAGGATCGACATACCCGTCACACCCCTGAAACACCGGTTCCGTAGACTGACCGCGTGAAACAGTCCTTTCAGCCGATCGACCCGCCCGCGCGACTCCTGATGGGCCCCGGCCCGATCAACGCCGACCCGCGCGTGACGCGCGCGATGTCGGCGCAGCTGGTCGGCCAGTACGACCCGTGGATGACCGCCACGATGGACGAGACCCAGGTGCTCTACCGCCAGGTCTTCCAGACGCAGAACGAGCAGACGGTCCTCGTCGACGGCACGTCGCGCGCCGGCATCGAGGCGGCGCTGGTGTCGCTGATCGAGCCGGGCGACCGCGTGCTGGTGCCGGTCTTCGGCCGCTTCGGGCACCTCCTGAAGGAGATCTCCGAGCGCTGCGGCGCCGAGGTGCACACCATCGAGGTGCCCTGGGGGCAGGTCTTCACGCCGAGCGCGATCGAGGCGGCCATCCGCGAGGTGAAGCCGAAGCTCCTCGCGGTCGTGCACGGAGACACCTCGACCACCGTCGCCCAGCCCCTCGAGGAGCTCGGCGCCATCTGTGAGCGCGAAGGAGTCCTCTTCTACACCGACGTCACCGCGTCCCTGGCCGGGAACGCCTTCCACACCGACGAGCTCGGCCTCGACGCCGTGACCGCGGGGCTCCAGAAGTGCCTGGCCGGCCCGTCAGGATCCGCTCCCGCCACCTTCTCCCCGCGCGCCGTCGAGGTCATCACGGCCCGCAAGTCGGTGGAGGCGGGCATCCGTCGCGAGGGCGACGCCGTCAGCGCGCACCCGATCCGCTCGAACTACTTCGACCTCGCCATGATCTTCGACTACTGGGGACCTCAGCGCCTCAATCACCACACCGAGGCGACGACCATGCTCTACGGCGCCCGTGAGTGCGCCCGGCTCCTCGTCGAGGAGGGCATCGACGAGGCGGTCGCTCGGCACGCGCTGCACGGCGGCGCCATGCTGGCCGGGCTCCGCGGTCTCGGCCTCGAGATCTTCGGCGACGTCTCGCACAAGATGAACAACGTCACCGCCGTGATGATCCCCGACGGCATCGACGGCGACGGAGCCCGCGCCGCCATGCTCGACGACTTCGGCATCGAGATCGGCACGTCGTTCGGTCCGCTGCACGGCAAAGTGTGGCGGATCGGCACCATGGGCTACAACGCCCGAAAGGACGCCGTCCTGACGACGCTCGCCTCCCTCGAGGCCGTGCTCCGCCGCGGGGGAGTCGCCGTCACCGGCGGTGGCGGCGTCGGGGCCGCCTACGACGTCTACCAGGATGCGGGCGCCGCGTGACGGTCGACGCCCGCACCATCCTCGAACGCTGCGACGCGCTCGCCCGCGAGACCTCCTCGCCCGACGGCATCGAGCGCGTCTACCTCTCGCCCGAGCACGCGGCCGTGAACCGCGCGACGGCCGGCTGGATGCGGTCGGCAGGCCTTGTGCCCCGGGTGGATGCGGTCGGTAACCTCCTTGGGAGGTTCGAGGGCCGGGATCCTGCGCTGCCCGCCCTGCTCCTCGGATCGCACCTCGACACGGTGCCGAACGCCGGACGCTTCGACGGGATCCTCGGCGTCATGATCGCCATCGCGGCCGTCGACCGCATCCGCGATCGGGGCGACGAGCTGCCCTTCGCGATCGAGGTGCTGGCCTTCGGCGACGAGGAGGGCACCCGCTTCGGCACAGCGCTCCTCGGGTCGCGCGCGGTCGCCGGCACCTGGCTGCCCGAGTGGTGGAGCCTCGCCGACGCCTCGGGCACGAGCCTCCGCGAGGCCTTCGTCGAGTTCGGCCTCGACCCCGACCTCGTCGGCGAGGCCGCGCTCGACCCGGCCGACGTCGTCGGCTACCTCGAGGTTCACATCGAGCAGGGCCCGTACCTCGAGGAGGCCGACCGCGCGCTCGCGGTCGTCTCGTCGATCGCCGGAGCCCGCCGCTTCGCCCTGACGCTCACCGGCGAGGCCGGGCACGCGGGCGGCGTCCCGTTCCACCGGCGGCACGACGCCCTCGCCGGCGCCAGCGAGATCGTGCTCGCCGTCGAGCGTCTCGCGCGCGACGCGGGCTGCATCGCCACGGTCGGGCGGCTGCAGGCGTTCCCCGGCGGGGTCAACGTGATCCCCGGCCGGGTCGACTTCAGCCTCGACCTCCGCGGCGAGACCGACGAGGCCCGCGATGCCGTCTGGGCCGAGATCCAAGCGGTGGCCGACGACGTGTGCAAGCGCCGCGGACTCATGTTCGAGGTCGACGAGACGCACAGCGCGCCGGCTGTCAGAGCGGCGTCGAGACTGCAGGATGTCGTGCGCTCCGGGATCCTGCGCACCGGCGACACCGATCCGACGGTGCTGTTCTCGAAGGCCGGCCACGACGCCATGGCGATCGCCGACCTGACCGACTGGGCGATGCTCTTCGTGCGGAACGGCCTCGGCGGGATCAGCCACCACCCCGACGAGACGGTCACCGAGGCCGACGTGGCCACCGCGCTCGACGCGTTCGAGGCGGCGGTGCTCGCCCTCGCGGCGACGCACGACTCGTGACGGCGAGCACGGGCGGCGACATCCGCACCCGGATCGACTCCGGCTACGGCGAGCTCCGGCCGCAGGAGCAGCGCGCCGCCGACTTCATCCTCGACCACCTCGACGACCTCGCCGTCTACTCCGCAACCGAGATCGCGACCGCCAGCGGGGTCTCCAAGGCCACCGTCTCGCGGCTGTTCCGACGGCTCGGGTTCGCCGACGCGCAGGATGTCCGGGAGCACGCCCGCTCCCTCCGCCGCCGCGGCGTCCCCGTGGGCCCGACCTCCGCCGCCTCCGGCGGGCTCGCGCAGCACCTCGCCGTCGAGCGCGCGAATCTCGACGCGCTCCTCGCCGGCCTCGGCGACGGGCGCCTCGAGGAGGCCGCGGCCCTGGTCGCCGCGGCGCGAGAGGTGGTCGTCATCGGCTTCCGGAACAGCTACCCCGTCGCCCTGCACCTCCGCCAGCAGCTCGCGCAGGCGCGACCCGACGTGCGGATCGCGCCGGCCCCGGGGCAGTCGGTCGGCGAGAAGCTGGCCGGGCTCGGGCCCCGCGACGCGGTGGTGCTGGTCGGGTTCCGCCGACGACCCGCCGGCTTCGCAGGCGTCCTCGCGAGTCTGGAGGCGCAGGATGTCCCGGTCGTGCTGGTCGTCGATCCTGCGGCTCGGCTCCCATCCGCCGACTCGACGCGGGTGCTCGTCTGCCCGGTGGACAGCGTGGCGGCGTTCGACTCGTACGCGGCCGCGATGAGCCTCGCCAACCTGCTCGCCGCGGCGGTGCTGGCCGTCGCGCCGGGGGCCGGGCGCGCCAGGATCGGCGGCATCACGGCGCTGTACTCCGAGCTCGGCGAGCTGGAGTAGCCGGCCCTAGCCGCGCGACAGCAGCTGCCCCGCGGCGGCGGTCTCGTCGACCGGCTCGCCGCGCAGCCACACCCGCTCGACCGAGCCGCGCAGGCGGCTGCCGTCGAAGGCGCTCACCGGGTTCTTGTGCGCGAGAGCCGCGGCCGACACGGTGACCTCCGCCTCGGGATCGAACGCGACGAGGTCGGCACGGGCGCCGACCGCGATCCTGCCCCGGTCGGCGAGGCCGACGAGGCCCGCGGTCGCCCCCGACATCCAGCCCACGACGGACTCGAGCGGGATCCTGCGCTCGCAAGCCCCCGTCCAGACCGCCCGGAAGCTCAGCTCGAGGCCCGAGATGCCGCCCCAGGCCTGGTCGAAGTCGCCGTCGCCCGCGAACTTCAGCTCGGCGGTCGAGGGGGAGTGGTCGGAGGCGACGAGGTCGATGGTGCCGTCGACGAGGGCCTCCCAGAGGAGCTCCTGGTTCGCGGCGTCGCGGATCGGCGGGCAGCATTTGTACTGCGTGCCGCCGTCGGGGATGTGCTCTTCGTCGAACGACAGGTAGTGCGGGCAGGTCTCGACGGTGAGCCGGAGGCCCCGCGCCTTCGCGTCGCGGATGGCCGGCAGGGCGCGGGCCGACGACAGGTGCAGGATGTGGGCGCGCCCGCCCGTCTGCGACACGGCGTCGATGACGTGCTCGATCGCCGACAGCTCGCTGGCATCCGGGCGCGAGCGGACGAACGCCGAGTACGAAGCGCCTTCGGGCTCCGGGGCGTCGTCGAGCCGCTCGGGATCTTCCGCGTGCACGATGAGCAGACCGTCGAACGCCGCGATCTCGGCCATGGCCTCGTGCAGCTGCGCGGTCGACAGGTGCGGGAACTCGTCGACCCCCGACGGCGACAGGAACGCCTTGAACCCGAAGACGCCCGCGTCGTGCAGCTCGCGGAGGTGCCCGAGCGACGACGGGATCGCGCCGCCCCAGAACCCGACGTCGATCACAGCCTGCGGTGCCGCGGCCTCGCGCTTGAGGTCGAGCGCTTCCGGGGTGGTGGTCGGAGGGATGCTGTTGAGCGGCATGTCGATGATCGTCGTGACACCGCCCCGGGCCGCCGCGCGGGTGGCGCTCGCGAAGCCCTCCCAGTCGGTCCGGCCCGGCTCGTTGACGTGCACGTGCGAGTCGACGATGCCCGGGATCAGCACCTGCTCGGGCGGCAGGATCACCTCGGCGGCAGCCTCGACAGCTGCGTCGAGCTCCTCGACCGCGACGACGACACCGTCGTGCACGACGACCGCCGCCGGCCGGAACGCCCCGTCGACGAGGACCGCCCGGGAGCGGATCACGAGGTCGGGCACGGGCATGTCAGAGAGGGGCATTCCCTGATTTTACGGGGCTTAACGAGCCCGAAACGGCGCGACACCGCGGCCGAAACAGCGGCATGCGAGGGTGTCACCATGGAGAGCTCCGTCGCCGTCTGCCCCAAGCGCATGCAGTACGGACCCTGCGGCGGCGTCGAGTTCGACGGGCGCTGCGAGGTGGCCGAGCACGCCTGCGTGTTCCTCGACACGCCGACCGTGCGGTGGGCGGGCGGGCCGGTCTCACCGGGGGCGCCGGCCGTGCCCTCGGTGCCTGAGCCCGGGTCCGACATGCGCGGGCTTCTGCGACAGCGGCAGATCGTGGTGGCCGACCTGCCCGCGCGCGCCCTCAGCTCGGCGTCGATCGAGGCGGTGGGCGGGATCCTGCGCGGAACGGTCGACGCGGTCCTGGCGGGCGACTCGGGTGCCGAGCGCGTGCAGTTCTCGCCGGCCTACCGCGCGAGTCTTGTGCAGCGGGCCGGACTCCGGGTCTGGACCGGCCTGAACTGCCGCGACCGCAACCGCGTCGCGCTCGAGGGCGAGCTCGCCGCCCTCGCCGACGCGGGGGTCGCGGCGGTCCACTGCGTCACCGGCGACCACACCGACACCGGGTCGCGGCCCGACGCGCAGCCCGTCTTCGACCTCGACTCGACCCGTCTCGCCGCCCTCGCCCGGGAGGCCGGACACCTCGTGTCCGTCGCCGAGTCGCCGTGCGCGCCGCCGGTCTCCCGCCGGGCCGCCCGTCTGGCCGAGAAGGCGAAGGCGGGGGCGGAGGTGTGTTTCGTGAACCACGCGGGCGGTGCGGCTCCGGTCGCCGCGTTCATCCGGGAGGCGCAGGATCACGGGGCGGCCCTCGCGTTCCTCCCGTGCGTCCCCGTGGTGGTCGACGCGGCCAGCGCCCGGCTGCTCGAGTCGTTCACCACGCTGGTGCTGCCGCCGGGGTACCTGGGTCGGATCCTGCGCGCTCGCGACCCGTTCGCCGAGGGGGTCGCGGCCGCCGTGGAGCTCTCGCAGGAGCTGCTCGCTCTTCACGGGGTGCGCGGCGTGAACCTCTCCGGCGGCGCCGGCCCCGACGGAGCCGAGCGCTTCGCCGAGGCCCTCGCCGCCATCGGCACGGAGCTCGCACCCACGATCGCGACATGAAACCACCACCTGCAGTGGTTTCGTGTCGCGATCGTGGGCCAAGCTGGGGCGATGAGCGACAACTCCTTCTGGGAAGACCGGTACGGCCGGGCCGCCGAGGCCGGTGAGCAGCTCTGGTCGGCGGGCCCGAACGCGTGGATCGAGCAGACCGTGGCGCACCTGCCGATCGGCGACGCCGTCGACCTCGGAGCCGGCGAAGGACGCAACGCCCTCTGGCTCGCCTCCCTGGGCTGGACGGTGAGCGCGGTGGACTTCGCCCCCGCCGGCCTTGCGATCGGACGAGCGCGCGCCGCCCAGCTGGGCGTCGAGGTGGAGTGGGTGGAGGCCGACGCCACATCCTGGGTCGCCCCGTCGCTCGTCGACCTCGTCGTGATCGCCTACCTCCAGCTGCCCGAGGGTGTCCTTTCCGACGCCCTCGGGAACGCCGCCGCGTCGCTCGCGCCCGGGGGCACGCTCGCCCTCGTCGGGCACGCGCTCGAGAATCTGGCGGACGGGGTCGGGGGCCCGCAGGATCCTGCGCTCCTGCACCGGGTCGACCACCTCTCGGCGACCGCTCGCGCCGCCGGGCTCGACGTCGCGGAGTGTCGCCTGGTCGAGCGCGAGACCGCTGCCGGCACCGCGCTCGACGCCGTGCTCGTCGCCTCGCGGCCGTAGCTCGGCCCGCGCGCCGCGCGCGGGCTCGCCGAGATCGCAGTAGTCGTCGCCCGGGAGTGCCCCGACCCGACGCCTACTGCGATCTCGGCTTACGCAAGTGCGCGAGCACCTCAGGCCCGACGCCTCAGCCCGCGAGATACCGCCGCGACCACGCCGAACCGTCGGCAGCACGCGCGAACTCCACACGCTGCGATGCGGTGTCGCCGTTCGACGACCAGAACGTCAGCCGCGTCGGCGTCACGAGGTAGCCGACCCACGACTCGGGCTGCTCGAAGACGCCCGCGTGCGCCTCCTCGAACGCTGCCCACGCGGCGACGCGCTCCTCGCGGGGGAGCTCCGCGAACTCGTGCGTGTTCAGCCAGGCGAGCTGCTGCAGGTACGGCGACCGCGACCGGTAGGCGGCGGCGACGCGGTCGGCGGGGGCGGGGGCGGCGGTCCCGCGGATCACGAGCTGGTGCGTGAATCCCGGCCAGAGCACGGTCATCGCCACCGCCGGGTGCGCCGCGATGTGGGCCGCCTTGCGGGAGGCGCCGTCGGTGTTGAAGAGGAACCCGTCGGGCCCGAACGACGTCAGGAGCACCGTCCGCGCATCAGGATCCCCGTCCTCGTCGACCGTCGACAGGGTGATCTGCGGCCGCTCCGGGTCGTCGTTCCCGGGCAGCCACTCGGTGAGCAGCCGCCACGCCTCGTCGGGGAGCGCGGAGGTCACGACAGCGTCCCGGGCTCCAGGATCGGGTGCTCGAACCGCGCGATCTCGGCCAGCGACGCGACCCCGGCCGTGATGGCCCGCTGGTAGAGCTCGGCGCCCCAGGCCGCGTTCGCCTCGGAGGCGTCGCCGACGACCCCGGCCTCGCCGAAGTCGTTCGACAGCCAGCCGAAGTGCACGGGGCCGCCGTTGAACTTGACGTACTCGAGGTCGAGCATGTGCTCCGGGATCCAGCGCTCCGCCTTGGTCATGTCGACCAGGTCAGGACGCAGGTGCAGGATCATCGACGTCTCGCTGTGGCCACCGTGGACTCCGAACCCGTGCTCGTCCGGCCCGTTCGTCCCGTCGCCGCCGGCCATGTTCGACCCCATCAGGAAGGTGCGCAGCCCGAACCGGCGCCGGAGCTCCCGCAGCGCCACCTGCAGCAGCGCGATGTTGCCGCCGTGGCCGTTGTAGAAGACGATCGTGCGCGCCGGGGTGTTGGCGATCGAGCGGCCGATGTCGACGACGGTCTGCAGCAGGGTGTCGGCGTTCAGCCACATCGTGCCGGGCGCCCAGTGGTGCTCGTCGGACTTCGTGTAGGCCAGCGACGGGAGCAGCCAGACATCCTGCCCCTCCCCGGCGGCCGCCTCGACGACCCCGCGCGAGATCAGGTCGGCCATCAGCCAGTCGGTCGACAGCGGCAGGTGCGGGCCGTGGTGCTCGATGGCGCCGGTGGGGAGCACCAGGATCGACGACGAGGTCAGCGTCGAGGCGAGTGCCGGACCGGACAGGTGGACGAGATCGCGGGTCGAGTCGGCAGCGGTCACGAGACCTTCGCCCCCGTCGCCATCGGCGCCTCGACGAGCTTGCCGGGGTTCAGCAGACCCGCCGGGTCGGTCGTCGCGGCGAGCTCGCGGGTGCGGGCGGGCTCGAAGTCGACGTACCACTGGTGCGGGTTGTGGTAGCCGACGCCCAGCTCGGTGAGGCGCGCGAATCCTGCGTAGACGTCCTCCGCCGAGGTGTAGCGGCCGGCGAGCATCCCGATCGGGCGCTTGTGGGCGGTCTCGATGTGGAGCATGCCGCCGGGGTAGACGGCGTGCACCTCGTCGATCCGGTCGATGAGCGCGTCGCCCGACACCTCCACGTGGAAATACGTGTCGGGGTAGGCCTTCTGCAGCCACTCGATGGGGTGGTTGTACGACATCATGCTGATCTTCATCGACGTCTGGGGACCCTCGCGCACGTCTTCGACGCGGCCGCCGGCGGCCTCCACGAGCTCGGTGGCGCGGGCGACGGTCGAGGCGTCCAGGATCGCGCGGAGCGAGGCGCGGCCCGCGGGGATCGCCGGGTCGTCGGGCAGAGCGTCCGCGAGCGTCGGGAGGTCGCCCGACGCCAGGCGCGGCAGCGGGTCGAGCTCGCCGAAGGCCCGGATCAGCGGCAGCAGCTGCTCGAAGGTGTCGAAGCTGGCGAAGAAGCCGCGCCAGTCCTGCAGCGGTTCGAGGCGGATCGTCGCCCGGGCGATGATCCCGGCCGTGCCGTAGTTGTGCACGTAGGTCTGCGCCTCGTCGCCCTCGACGTGCACGAGCGTGCCGTCGGAGGCGGGGTGGACGACGTCGAGCGCCAGCACGAAGCCCTGGTGGTTGGAGCCGTGCTTGATGGAGCCGGTGCCACCGGAGCCGCCCGACAGGAAGCCGCCGAGCGACGACTGGGCCGTCGACGGGTACATCAGGATCTGCTGATCCTGCTTGTTCGCGGCCTGCTCGAGCGAGACCATCGTCGCGCCCGCCTCGGCGGTCAGGAAGCCGTCGCCGACCTCGGTGACCGCCCGGGCGCGGGTCATGTCGAGCACGAGGCCGCCCGACATCGGGATCGCCTGGCCGTAGTTGCCGGTGCCCTTGCCGCGCGGAGTGATCGGCACGCCGTGCCGCGTGGCGAGACCGACGACGGCGCCGATCTCCTCGGCGCTCGTCGGGTAGGCGACCAGGTCGGCGAGACCGAGCGGCAGCTGCTGGCTGATGACCGGCGACAGGCGCGACCCGTCGACGGAGGCCTTCTCGCGGGCTGCCAGCTCGACGGAGACGCCGCGCTCGCCGAGGAGCTCGCGCAGGTCGACGACGAGCGCCGACAGCGCCTCCGGCGACGGGGCCGCGGGGGCGGTGGTGGAAGTGGTCATGATCGTGCTCTCTGGATCGTGGTCGCTGCCTGGTGTGGTCGATGCCGGGGTGGATGGGGGAGGGAGAGGGGAAGGGCGCAGCTAGCTCATGAGCATGCCGCCGGTGACGTTGACGGCCTGGCCGGTGAGGTAGCCCGCGTCGGGCGAGGCGAGGAAGAGCGCGACGCCCGCGACGTCGGCGGGGCTGGCGCAGCGACCGAGCGGCGACATCGCCGACCACGAGGCCACCATCTCGTCGGTGCGGGTCGCGGCGCCCATCTCGGTGAGGACGTAGCCGGGGCAGAGGCAGTTGACCCGGATCCCGTGCTCGCCCCACTCGAGGGCGGCGACGCGGGTCAGAGCGACGACGGCGGCCTTCGAGGCGGCGTAGGCGCCCTCGCCGGCACCGCCCGTCTTGGCGGCCATGGAGGCCAGGTTGATGATCGAGCCGCCGCGATCCTGCCCGCCGTCGGCCCCGGCAGCAGCACCGGCAGCGATCATGGCGCGGGCGGCAGCCTGCATGGTCGTGAGCATCGCGCGGGTGTTGACCGCGAAGAGGGTGTCCCAGTCGTCGACGCCGACGTCGAGCAGGGGAGCGAAGCGCAGGATCCCGGCCGAGTTCACCAGCACGTCGACGCCGCCGAGGGCCCCGAGTGCGGCCTCCATCGCCGCCACGGTCTGTGCGGTGTCGCCGAGGTCGACGGGGTGGAACGTGCCGCCGATCGAGTCGCTGAGTTCGGCGCCTCGATCGGTGAGCAGGTCGAGGATGGCGACGTCCGCCCCCTCGGCGGCGAAGCGGCGGGCGATCTCGCCGCCGATGCCACGGGCGCCCCCGGTGACGACGACCCGCTTGCCCTCGAGGCGGCCGGAGCCGCGCGAGAGGACGGGTGTCGTCACCGGGGAGTCGCTCATGAGGGGATCAGAATCCGATCGACTTGTCGATGAACTCGTTGGTGAACAGGTCGTCCGGCTTGAGGTCGGCCTTGAGGGTCGTGCCCGACGACTTGTAGATCGGCGTGTCGATGTCGATGACCTTCTGGATCCTGCTGGAGTCCATGTCGCCGACGTACGAGTTGTCGCCGTTCGACGCGATCTTCAGCTTCTTCATCTCCTTGACGGCGTAGTCCGCCACGCCCTCGTCGTAGACCCAGCCGTTGTTGTACTGCGTGACCAGGTTCGCGATGAGCTTGTTGGTCGTCGACGGCGACTTGAAGTAGTCGACGTCCGCCTGCTGCAGCACGGGCACGAGCTTCTTGAGGCAGGGGCTGAGCTTCGTCAGGTCGCCGGTCCGGACCGACATGGCCTCCGGGTAGATCGGGTAGCCGGTGTCGTTGACGAGCTGGAACTTCACGTCCTTGCCCCAGGCCGACACCTGGTTCTTGTAGATGTACGGCTCGGCGGTGGCGAAGCCCTGCTGCGCGTCCTTGCCCTTGCCGACGACGAACTTCGCCGGGGTGCCGTCATAGCTGCCGTCGGTGACCGACTTGGGGAGGATGTCGTTGCCGATGAGGTAGTTCATGTAGGCCGCTCCGCCGAAGTAGCGGACGACCCCGCCCGACTTCTCGAGCGCGGTGCCGAGCTCCTTGATGGTCTTGACCTTCGGGTACGTCTTCGGGTCCCACATGATCATCTGCGGCGAGATGTCGTTCTCGGCCATGACTGCGGTGGTGGGGAGCTTCTGCGAGTCCTGCACGGCCTCGTCGGTGGTGACGTAGCCGAGGGTGATGGACTTGTCCTGGTACATCTGCGACGACACCGAGGCGTAGCCGATCGCCGGTCCGCCGGAGCGGATCTCGACCTGCACGCCGGTCGACTTGCCGCCCGACATCAGGGTGCCCGAGACCGACTTCTTGCTGGCGTCGACCTTGTAGTCGTCACCGAGCAGCTGGTACGCGTGGCCGTGGTCGGCCTCCGGGTTCCAGTCGGTCTGGATGACGACGTTCGCCGGGCAGACGCCCGACAGGTCGACCGCGGCCGACGCGGTCGTCGCCTTGGGGCTGGTCGTGCCGCCGGAGCCGCCCGACGAGCAGGCGGTGAGGGCGGCAGCGGCAGCCAGCGTCAGGCCGACGGCCATCGTGGCGCGTGTGTTGAGGCGCATGGTTCTCCTTGGGGATGGGGGAAGGAATGCAGTGCTGTGCAGTGCTGTGCAGTGCTGTGGTGCGGGAGGGACGGTCTCGGGGGTGCGCCGGAACTCAGTTCTGGTCGTACCACTTGCCGATCGCGAGTCGGCGGAGGATGTTGAAGAGGACGAAGACGAGGACGCCCAGGATCGACGCGGTGAAGATCGCCGCGTACATCTCGGCCCCGTTGAGGCGCTGGTTCTCGACGGAGATGAGCACGCCCAGGCCGCCGTTGCCGCGCTGGAAGAACTGGTCGGCGACGACCGCGCCGATGACCGCGAGGCCGGCGGCGTTCCGGAGGCCGACGAAGATCGACGGCAGCGCGGCCGGGAACCGCAGCTTCATCAGCAGCGTGAAGCGGCCGGCGCCCTGCAGCTGGAACAGCTCGCGCTGGCCCTTGTCGATCGACTGCAGCCCGAAGAGGGTCGACGCGATCATCGGGAACAGGCAGAACAGCACCGTCACGATCACGCGCGACTTGAACTCGTACCCGAAGAGCGAGCCGATCAGGGGCACGAGCGCCAGGATCGGGATGCACAGCAGCACCACCGCGTAGGGGAAGAGCGCGCTCTCCAGCCACTTCGCCTGCGCCATGATGACGGCCCAGAGCATCCCGATCACGACGGCGATGACGAGTCCGACGACGGCGACGAGCAGCGTGTTGCCGAGCGCCTGCAGGAGCTGCGTCTGGAACGCGGGCTCGTCGAAGGCGGCCTTCAGGATCAGGTGCGGGTACGGCACCAGGAACGGCAGCTGCTTGACCTTGTCGTAGTAGAACGCGGCGACGTAGAAGAGGCCGACGAGCACGAAGAAGACGACGATCGGCAGGCCGATGTTCATGGCGCGCGAGTTCGAGGAGCGGCGGCGGCGCTGCGAGATCCCGGCGGCGCCCTGGCCGGTGGTGGTCGTGCCGGCGGTGTCGAAGGCCATCAGTGGTGCCCCTCTCGGAGCGCGTGGGAGACTTCGCCGACGAGTTTCGCGAACTCCGCCTCGAAGCGGATCTCGGGGC
Organism: Frondihabitans peucedani; assembly: GCF_039537585.1. NCBI lineage: Bacteria > Bacillati > Actinomycetota > Actinomycetes > Micrococcales > Microbacteriaceae > Frondihabitans > Frondihabitans peucedani. The sequence goes on along the minus strand of NZ_BAABAU010000004.1, from coordinate 460,272 downwards.
TCCGCGGCATCGGGAACGGCACGTCGAACGTCTCGACGATGGAGCCGGGGCGACCCGACATGACGATGACCCGGGTCGAGAGGTAGACCGCCTCCGACACCGAGTGCGTGATGAAGAGGCCGGCGAACTGCTTCTCGACGAAGAGGCGCAGGAGTTCGTCGTTGAGACGCTCGCGGGTGATCTCGTCGAGGGCGCCGAACGGCTCGTCGAACAGGAACAGCTCCGGCTCGAGCGTGAGCGACCTCGCCAGCGACGCGCGCATCTTCATGCCGCCCGACAGCTGCTTGGGCAGGTTCTTCTCGAAGCCGGACAGGCCGACCAGGTCGATCGCCTCCTGGGCCGCGCGCTTCCGCTCGGCGGGCGAGCGGCCGTTCAGCTCGGCGAGCAGCTCGACGTTGGCCTCGACGCTCCGCCAGGGCAGGAGGGTCGCGTCCTGGAACACGTAGCCGATGCGGTCGGTCTTGATGTCGGTGGTGCCCTGCGACGCGTGCTCGAGACCGGACGCGATCCTGAGCAGGGTCGACTTGCCGCAGCCCGAGGGGCCGACGACGGTGACGAACTCGCCGCGGTCGACGGTGAGGTCGACGTCGTGGAGGGCGACCGTGCCGTTGGGGAACCTCATCTCGACCCCGCGGAAGTCGAGCAGGGTGTCACCCGGCGACGAGGTCGTCGAGGCCGGAGAGGCGGGTGCGGTCGTGGTCATGGAGGACATCACCTGGTTTCGGTCAGGGTCGGCAGGAGGGCGGGGTCGGCGACCTCGGACACGGTGCGGCTCCGGGCGACGAGTCGCCCGGCGTGGATGACGAGGCGGTCTGCCGGGGCGTTGGCGGTGACGTCCGCGAGGCTGGTGCCGCGGATCGCCAGGAGCTCGGCCTTCGCGCCGACGATCACGCCGGCGACGGGCAGCGCCATGACGTCGCGCGCCCCCGTCGACACGGCGGCGTACGCCTCGTCGATGGTGAGGTGCCCGGCGGTGACGAGGAGCATGGCCGTCTCGAGCGCGTCGCTCCGGCCGAGGGGGTTGAAGGGGTCGCGGACGTTGTCGGCTCCCGCGGCGAAGCGGGCGCCGGCGTCGAGCAGGGCGCGCGCTGCGGTCAGGCCGCGCGGCGTCGAGACCGGGTGCTCCCAGCCCTGCAGGTAGAGGTTCGTGATCGGGTTGGCGATCATGCCGATGTCGGCGGCCTTCGCTGCCGCGATGAGCTCGTCGCGGGCGCTCTCGTCCAGCGTGCCGAGGCGGACGCAGTGGCCGGCGCTCACGGGCACGGTCCAGTCGGTGACGGTGGCGGCGAACTCGCCGAGCGTGACGGCGCCGGCGAGGCTCTCGTCGGTGTGCAGGTCGACGCCGACGCCGCGGCGGGCCGCGATCGCGAGGAGGCGCTGGAGGTCGGCGCTCGGGTCCGGCGCCAGGTGCGGCGACCCGCCGACCAGGTCGACGCCCAGGTCGATCGCGGCCTCGATGTCGGCGTCGGGGACGTCCGGGCCGGCGAGGGCGACGAGCTCGAGGTCGACGAGGCCCCGGAGCTCCTCGCGCACCTCGACGAGAGCGCGGGCACCGCGGAGGGGCTCGTCGCCGAGCAGGATGTCGACGTGCGTGCGGATCGAGGTCGTGCCCTGCTGCAGCATGCGGAGCGCCTGCGTCCGGGCCCTCGTCCGGATGTCCTCGACCGACATGGTGCGGGCGTACTCGCGCCACGACGCGATCGCGAGGCCGAGGTCGCCCATCGGCGGCCGGATCGCGTCCCACGACAGTGCCTTGTCGAGGTGCCCGTGCGGCTCCGCGGGTGCCGTGAGGAGGAGGTGGCCGGCGAGATCGAGCGTCTCGGCGGGCTCCGCCGTGATGCCGAGGGATCCTGCGGGCCCCACGGCCACGACCGTGTCGCCCTCGATCGCGACGTCGACGACGGAGCCGTCGGGGAGGGTCGCACCGAGCAGGAGTACGAGGCTCTGGGGGAGGGAAGTCACGACCTGGATCTCTCGATCGGGAGCGGGGAGCCTGAAGCGGCCCGGCGCGCGAAATGTTGATGGGTTCAACATGATTGAATCTACGGAGCTTGCGTTTCCGACATGTGACGCGGTCGTTTCGACGTGTTAATTGCGGGGGGCCGCAGGCGGGCGACGTGGTACACAATCACAGTCCCTTTCGATCAGGAGGACCCCGTCACATCGCTCGAGACCGCGATCGACCAGCAGGCGCTGTCGGTCGGTCGCCGCATCCGCGCGCTGCGCCGCGCTCGTGGGCTGACGCTCGTGCAGCTCGCCGGCGAAGCGCAGCTGTCGCACCCGTTCCTGTCACAGCTGGAGCGCGGACTCGCGAGGCCGAGCATGGTCTCGCTCGAGCGGATCGCCCGCGCGCTCGGCTCGTCGCAGGTCGAGCTCCTGGCGCCCACCGACGGTTCTGGAGCCTCCCGCGCGCGGCCCGGAATCGAGATCGTGCGCGCCTCCGACGGGCCGAGGGGCCCGTACGGCCAGGCCGAGGGGCGCCTCCTGGTGAACGGCGATCGACCGTTCCACCCCATGATCCTGGTCGGCACCAGCGCCGACCCCGGCGACTACTTCACCCACGCCGAAGACGAGTTCCTGCACGTGCTCGACGGGACCGCCGTCGTCGACCTCGGCGACGGGGAGCACCGGCACCTCGGCGTCGGCGACTCGGTCTACTTCGTCGGCGGCACCCCGCACCGGTGGTGGGCCGCCGACGACGACGGCTACCGAGTCTTCGTCGTCAAAGAGAAGCCGGAGACGACATGAGCGCCGCCCACGCCGAGGCCGCCGGCCTCCACGAGACCCAGTTCGACGTGCGCGTCGTCTCGCGGACCCCCGGCGCCGAGGGCGTCGTGCTGATCGAGCTCGGCCCGATCGGCGACCGCCCCCTGCCCGGATGGAGCGCAGGATCGCACATCGACGTCGTCCTGCCCGACGCCGAGATCCGGCAGTACTCGCTGTCCGGCCCGCCCCAGCCCGGGTCGAGCGAGACCTGGCGGATCGGCGTGCTCCGCGAGCCGTCGGGACGCGGCGGCTCGGTCTGGCTGCACGACGAGCTCCGCGAGGGCGACGTCCTGACGGTCGCCGGGCCCCGCAACCACTTCGAGTTCGAGCCTGTGCACGGCACCTCCTACGTACTCGTCGCCGGCGGTATCGGCATCACGCCCATCTCGTCGATGGCGGCCGCGGCCGTCCGCGCGGGCGTCCCGTTCGAGGTGCACTACGCGGGCCGTTCGCGGCGGTCGATGGCGCTGCTCGACGAGGTCTCGGCGCTCGCCGGCGCGCTGTCGGTCTACGCGGCCGACGAGGGGGCCCGGCTCGACCTCGACGGGCTCTTCGCCGGCATGAAGCCGTTCACGACGACCTACTGCTGCGGGCCCGCGAAGCTGATCGAGGCCATCGAGGCCGCCGCGTCCGGGCGCCAGCTGGTCGTCGAGCGCTTCGAGCCGAAGGCCGTCGGGGCGCCCGTCCTGCAGGCGCCGTTCGAGGTCGAGCTCGCCGCGACCGGCGTCACGGTCACCGTGCCGCCCGACCGGAGCATCCTGGAGGTCGCCGAGGAGGCCGGGGCGCTCGTGCTGTCGAGCTGCCGCGAGGGCACCTGCGGCACCTGCGAGACCGTCGTGCTCGAGGGCGAGGTCGACCACCGCGACTCGATCCTGACGCCCGACGAGCAGGCCGCGAACGACGTGATGTACGTGTGCGTGTCGCGGGCGGCGTGCCCGCGGCTGGTGCTCGACCTGTAGGCGCGGGGGCTCCGGCGGGTCGCGTCGGCAGCGGCGCCAGTCCGCGGACTGGTGCCTGCGCCGATAGGCGGCGCCGATGGCCCGCTGCCGCCCGGGTCTCGCGCTACCGCCCGACCCGCGCCCGCGCCGCCGCCACCAGCTCGCGCTCGTCGGCGGCGACCAGCTCGTAGTCGCGCACGACGACCTGCCCGGCCACGACGACGTGCTTCGGCCGCCGCCCGGGCGCAGCCCAGAGGAGCCCGGCCACGGGGTCGGCGACTCCGGCGTCGGCCACCCCCGACACGTCCCAGACGCACAGGTCGCCCGCCGCCCCCGGCCGCAGGTGCCCGAGCTCGTCGCGTCCGAGTCCCGTCGCTCCACCCCTCGTGCTCATGCCCAGGATCGCGCGCGCCGACACCGGCGGACCGACCAGCGGCGCCACCTGCATCGCCAGCCGGGCGTCGGCGAGCAGGTGCCCAGCGTCGTTCGAGCCGCCGCCCGAGGTGCCCAGCCCGACCGTGATGCCGGCCGCGCGGAGGGCAGCGATCGGCGAGATGCCCCAGCCCATCGGCAGGTCGCAGCCGGGGGCGTGCGTCGCCGTCACTCCTGCGGCGGCCAGCCGGTCGATCTCGTCAGGGGTGACGTCGCACAGGTGCGCGATCGTCACGTCGGGGGCGAGCCAGCCCCACTCCTCGAGCAGGTCGAGGGGCCGCTTCCCGTAGCGCTCGAGAGCGATCGCGGTGTCGACCTGCTCGTTGGCCTGCGTCCGGCGGCGGAGGCCGTGCCGCGCGGCGACCTCCCCGAGCAGCTCGAACGTCTCGCGGCTGTCGCTGTGGACGCCGGCCGGGCCGACGGCGACCTGCAGCATCCCGTCGGCGCTGACTCCGCCCGGTGCTCTCGGGACGAGCGCCTGCACGATGGCCTCGGCCGACTCGGCGGCGTCCTCGGGCGCGTCACGGGCCGAGCCGCGCACAAAGACCAGCCGGCCTCCGAGCCGGGAGGCCGCGGCGGCGGTCGCCTCGGCGATGGCCGTGCGGTCGGCGACCGAGGCGTCGGCCGGCCAGTTCAGCTGGTGGTCGGCGACCGTCGTCACGCCGCAGAGGAGGCCCTCGGCGATGCCGACCGCGGCCGATGCGGCCAAGAGGGAGGCGTCGATCCTGGCTTCGCCGTACGCCCTGGCCATGGTCGGCAGCCACTCGGCCATCGGCACGCCGCGGGTCCCGGGCAGGGTGCGGAACACGCTCTGCAGCAGGTGGTGATGGGCGTTGACGAGGCCCGGCGTGACGATGCAGCCGGTGGCGTCGAGGGTCTCGAGGGTCTCGAGGGTCTCGAGGGGCTCGCGGGTCTCGGGGCTGTCGAGGAGCTCGCGGCCGCCGGTGCCCGACGCGACCACGCGCCCGCCGTCGACGACCACCGCCCCGCCGTCGATCTCGGTGGTCTCGTCGACGAGGAGGCGCGCGGCGCCGGTGATCTGGAGCATCCTGCAATCGTGTCAGTCGCGTGTGACGGGCGTGTGTCGCGCCGGTCGCCGCCCCGTAACACCGGTGTCATCCGGGCGTGCGACCCTAGGAGCATGTTCGAGATCGCCGACCGCCTGCTCGCCGCGCTCGACGCGGGCGCGGTCCTGGCGGTCGCGACGGCCGTGTCGATCGAGGGCAGCGCCCCGCGCACCGTCGGCACCTCGATGGCCTACGACGGCTCGGTCGTACTCGGCTCGATCGCCGGCGGCTGCGTCGAGGCTGCCGTGGTCGGGGTCGCCGAGGAGGTCCTCGCTGACGGCGTCGCCCGCACGGTCGAGTACGGCGTCGACGACGAGACCGCGTTCTCGGTGGGGCTCACCTGCGGCGGGCAGCTGCGCATTCGAGTCGAGCGGGTCGACTCGTCGCACCCCGTCGTCGCGCAGCTCCGCGAGGCTGCCGCCGGTCGCGCGGCCGGCGCCGCGATCGCGCTCGGGCCCGTCCGCCCCGAGTGGGAACCCCGCATCGAAGCCGAGCGTCTCGCCCGAGTCGGTCTCGGCGAGTCGGCCCTCGGCACCGTCGACTGCGGCGGCTCGCTCGTCGACGTCTTCTTCGAGGTGAAGGGCACCCGGCCCCACTTCGTGATCATCGGCGCGATGGAGTTCTCCACCGCCCTCGCCGCCGCCGCGCAGGTGCTCGGTTACCGCGTCACCGTGACCGACCCGCGGGAGCTCTTCACCACGGCCGAGCGCTTCCCCGGCGCCTCCGTCGTGGTCGGCTGGCCGCAGCGGATCCTGCCGAACCTCGACCTCGACCAGCGGAGCGTCTTCTGCGTCCTGTCGCACGACGCCCGCTTCGACGCGGTCGCACTCGACCTGGCCCTCGCGTCGCCGGCGTTCTACGTCGGTGCGATGGGCTCGAGGCGGACCCACGAGCGCAGGATCGCGTCCCTCCGCGAACGCGGCGTCCCCGCGGCCTCGATCGCCAGGCTCCACTCGCCGATCGGCCTCGACCTCGGCGCCTCCACGCCCGAAGAGACCGCGGTCTCGATCCTGGCCGAGGTGCTCGCTTCGCGCTCCGCTGCCACGGCCGTGCCGCTCGCCGCGATGTCTGGGCCCGTGCATCGGCGTGCTGTGGCTGCGCCTGCTGCGCCTGCTGCGCCCGCTGTGCCTCGGGCCTGAGGCGCGTGGGCGGGCTCGAGCAGCAGTGGGCGGGCCCCCGGAGCCCCGCCGACCTGCCGACCCGCCGCCAGCCCGCCCCCCGCAGTCCTACCCGCGCGCCATCCGCCACACCCGGTCCCGCGACATCGGCAGCTCGTGCGGCCGCACCCCGAGCGCGTCGCGCACCGCGTTCGCGAGCGCGGGCGCCACGGGGTTGTACGGCGCCTCGCTCATGCTCTTGGCGCCGAGGGGCCCGAGGTCGTCGTGCGTCGACGCGAACAGCACCTCGGTGACCGGCAGGTCGGAGAACTTCGGCAGGCGGTAGTTCCGGAAAGCCGCCGTCGTCACGCCGCCCTCGCCGTCGAGCATGACCTCCTCGTAGAGCGCCGTGCCGATGGCCTGCGCCGTGCCGCCCTCGATCTGGCCGCGCAGCTGCTCCGGGTTGAGCACGGTTCCGGCGTCGGCGGCCTGGATGGAGCGCAGGATCCGCACCTCCCCGGTCTCGCGATCGACCGCGACCGAGAAGGCGTGCACATTGAACGCCACCGACCGCGGTGTGCCGTCGTGGCTGCCGTCGGCCTCGAGCGGTCCGTGCGCCAGGAGTTCGGCCGCGGTCACCAGCCGGCCGTCTCCCCACGTGCCCGAGGGCACCAGCACCCCGTCGGGAGTGAGCGTGCCCACGGCGATGGCGGTCGACGAGGGGACCGCAGGATCCTGCGCCTCGTCACCCGCGCCGGTCACGATCGCGCTCGCTCGCGCCAGCATCGCGGCCTTGAGCTTGAGCGCCGCCGCGTGCAGGGCCTTGCCCGCCACCACGACCCCGGCCGACCCGAAGGCTCCGGTGTCGTAGCGCGCGACGTCGGTGTCGGACTGCCGGATGACCACGCGGTCGGTGGTCGTGCCGAGCGCGGTGGCGGTGAGCTGCGCGTGGACGGTGGTCGTGCCGTTGCCGAACTCCGCCGTGCCGACGCTGATCGTGTAGTCGCCGGAGGTTCCGAGCGAGACGGTGGTGTCGGCGAAGTGGCCCCGGGGCGGCATCGTGGCGATCATCGCGAGCGCCATGCCGGTGCCGAAGGTCCACGAGTCGCCGGTGGGCACCTCGGTCGGACCGGTCAGCGACCCGGAGTCGGCGGGCGGCGGCCCCTCGAGCGCCTGCTCGACGAGGTCGAGGCACTGGTCGAGTCCGTAGCTGCCGAACAGGAGGTCGCTCTCCTCGTCGGGGTCGACGACGGTCATGTGGTCGCCGGGCACGACGACGTTGCGGCGCCGCAGTTCAAACGGCGTGATCCCGAGCTTCCGGGCGAGCTCGTCCATCGCCGACTCGACGGCGAAGATGACCTGTCCGAGCCCGTAGCCGCGGAACGCGCCCGACGGCGGGTTGTTCGTGTAGACCGACTCGGCGTCGACCCGCTTGTTCGGCGCACGGTAGACCGAGATCGACTCGTGCACGCTGTGGAACATGACGCCGATCCCGTGGTTGCCGTAGGCGCCGGTGTCCATCAGCTCGTCGACCGCGATGGCGGTGAGGAGGCCGTCGGCGGTGGCGCCGAGCTTCACGCCGACGCGCATCGGGTGGCGGAGCGGCGCGATGACGAACTCGTCCTCGCGCGCGTACTCGTACTGGACCGACGCGCCGGTCCGCAGCACGGCGAGCGTGACGAGGTCCTCGGTGAGGAGCTCCTGCTTGCCCCCGAACCCGCCGCCGACCCGCGCGGCGTAGACGCGCACCCGGTCTTCGGGCAGACCGAACACGTGGCAGATCTCGTGGCGCACGAGGTACGGCACCTGCGTGCTGGTCCGCAGGACCAGCCGCCCGTCGTCGTCGATCCAGCCGCGCGTCGCGTGCGTCTCGAGCGCGGCGTGCGAGATGCGCTGCGTCTGCCAGGCGCCCTCGACGGTGACGGCGGCCTCGGCCAGGGCCGCGTCGACGTCCCCCATCTCGCCGTGCATCTGCGCGACCACGTTGCGCGACGGGTCGGAGATCCGCGACGCGGGGCCCTTCTCCGCGTGCAGCCGCGGCACGTCGTCGGCGGTCGACCGGGCGAGGTCGGGGTCGAAGACGGCAGGCAGGATCTCGTACTCCACGCGGATGAGGTCGAGCGCGAGCTGGGCCGTGCGCACGCTGTCGGCGACGACCGCGGCCACCCGCTGGCCGCGGAACCGTAGCACCGGATCGAGCACCAGCGTGTCGTCGGGGTCGTCCTCGCGGTTCTCGTGGCGCCCGGTCGAGAACAGGGTCGCGGGCGATTCGCGGTGGGTGAAGACGCACTCGACGCCGGGCAGGGCCTCGGCCTCGGAGGTGTCGATGGCCGTGATCCTGGCGTGCGCGTGCGGGCTCTTCAGCACGGCGAGGTGCAGCAGCCTCGTCGGCGACCGGAAGTCGAGGGTGTACTCCTCGCGGCCGGTCACGACGCGCATCCCGGCCGGGGCCTTCACGGAGCGGCCCGCGGCATCCCCGGCCTCGGCGGTCACCGTGTTGCTGACGCCCTGGATCGCGTCGCGGATGGCGCGGTAGCCGGTGCAGCGGCAGAGATTGCCCTTGAGTGCGCGCGGCAGGTCGGCGAGCTCCTCGTCGCCGAAGGTGGAGGCGGTGACGACCATTCCCGCCGTGCAGAAGCCGCACTGCAGGCCGGCCGCGTCGACGAAGCCCTGCTGCAGGGGGTGCGGCGCTTCGGGGGTGCCGAGCCCGGCGACGGTGGTGACGCGCTTGCCGTCGAGGCGGTGCGCCGGATAGATGCAGGAGTGGACGGCATCGCCGTCGACCAGCACCGAGCAGGCCCCGCAGTCGCCCGCGTCGCAGCCCTTCTTCACCTCGAAGTGGTCGTTCTGGCGCAGGATCGTCCGCAGCACCTGACCCGGAGCAGCCTCCGCCTCGACCTGCTCGCCGTTGATCTCGAACCTCATCGTGCCTCCTCCGGGTCGCTGAGCTCTGAGTCGCTGAGCTCGCGCAGGATCTCGCCCGCGAACAGCGTCGAGACGTGCTCCCGCCAGTCCGGGGTCCCGTGTGGATCGTCGTACCAGTCGTCGATCGCGCCGATCGCGTCGCGCAGCTCGGCCTCGGTGGGCAGGGCGTCGAAGCGCAGGACGGAGGGGCGCTGCGTCGCGGCCGTGACGGTCAGCGTGAAGGCGCCGTCGCGGGCGAGGCGGCCGATGACCAGGCTGGCCGACCTGCCGAGGTTCGAGAGCGAGATCCTGCGGAAGGCCACCCGCGAGCGGAGCGATGCCAGCGGGATCTCGAACGCGCGCAGGATCTCGCCCTCGGTCAGCCGGGTGGTGCGCACCCCGCTGACCAGCTCGGACACGAGCATCCTGCGCTCTGCGTCGCCCGGACCCCAGATGACCGCGGTCGCGTCGAGGGCTGCCAGGAGCGAGGTCATCGCACCGGCCGGGAGTGCGGTAGCGACGTTGCCGCCGACGGTGGCGACGGCCCAGATCTTGTAGCTGGCGAGCAGCGAGTCGGCGCAGAGGCGGAAGAGGCGGTGCGCTGTCCAGTCGGGCTCAGGATCGACGCGGGTCAGATCGCGGATCGTGCACGTCGCGGCGACGACGAGGTGCTCGAGGGTGCGGGTGGTCGACGGCCAGCCGAGCGCGGTCAGGTCGACGAGCCCGGTGAGACCCGGCTGCGGCTCGGAGAACAGCCAGGTGCCGCCGCCCAGGGGCTCGACGCCGCCGCCCACCAGGATGTCGTCGCGGGTGCGGGCCACCCGGATCTCGTTCACGCCGATCAGGTCCATATGGAGGACGAGTCAACCGCATCTCTGTTACCGCCGTGTTGCGACTCTCTCGACGGCGTGCTTCGTCTACTTGACCTCGCGTCTCAGCTGGCGGATCCAGCCGGCGACCAGGGGTGCGAGGGTCCAGAGGAGGAAGGACGTAAGAGCGGGTCCTGACCCGACCTGCAGGGAATTCTCGGGCGACCAGATCCACGTCGGCTCGGTGAGCCATTGACTGAAGGCGAGACTCGACACCCATTGGGCAACCTCTGGATATCTGAGGCCGAAAGCGAGGTCATAGGAGATCGGCACGAGAACCGTGACGGCAATCGCGAGAGGCGTGTTCAGGAGGAGATAGCCCATCGCGACTCCGGTCAGAGATGATGCGATGGCCAGGGCGGTGAGAGACCACAGAGTCGAGCCGATCCCCGTCCAGTCGGTGTGCCAGGGAGCCTCCCGAGCGCGGATCAGGAACACGCATCCGCTGACGAGGCTGATGGTGCCTGTCGTCGCGAGGACTGTCGCCAGGGTCGCCAGGATTCGAGCGGCGAGGACTCGGCTCCGGCGCGGCACCAATGCGAATGTCGTCACGGAAGCCCGCTGAGTCCAATCGCTGGTAGCAGCGAGGACGGCCACTATCGGCAGAACGAGAGGCAATGGGAGAAGCGCTGAGCCGACGAATTGCGCGAGGGTCGGACTGTTGGACGAGGTCAGGAGCGCGCAGCCGGTCGAGAGCACGGCGATCACGAAGAGGAGCCATCTCGCCGATCGAGTGTCGAGGCACTTGCGGAATTCCACGAGGACGAACCGCGCGTTCATAAGCGTTCCGATCCGACGTGAGCGAGGAGATCGTCACTGGACAGTGCCGCGTGTTCACCCCGGGTCGATTCCAAGAACCGGCGCTCGAGTGTCGATGCTTTTTCGACACTGAGGTGGGAGAGCGCGAGGTGGTTATCCTGGGCGAGACGACCGATCCGAAGGGGATCCGCTTGAATGCGCAGGGGTGACTCGCCCTCGGAAGACAAAATACTGATCGACGATGAGGCCAGATAGCGACGGAGGGCATCATCGTCTTCACTTGCGGCGAGGGTCACAGGGAATGTCTCGCTGCTCATCAAGACATGCTCCTCAAGCAGGACGCCGCGATCGATGACGAGGATCTGGTCGGCAACCGCTTCGATCTCAGAGAGCTGATGGCTGGATACCAGAACCGTTCCGCCCTGCTCGGCGAAGCGACGGAGGAAGATTCGAAGCCACGTGATGCCTTCAGGATCAAGCCCATTGGCGGGCTCATCGAGAAGGAGGAAGTGAGGCGACCCGAGAACGGCGACCGCCAATCCGAGACGCTGGCGCATACCGAGAGAGAGGTTTCCGACTCGCTTGCGAAGCACCGTCCCGAGACCGACCGCATTCACACACGACGTCGTGCGCTTCCGGGACACTCCGAGGACGAGTGCCGCAAGACGGACCGTCTCCCAGACGGTCCGACCGACATGCTGAGCAGAGGCATCCAGCAGCACCCCCACCTGACGTCCCGGGTTCTGAAGCTCGCGGAATTCGACACCGCCGAAGGTCGCACGGCCCGCGGTGCGGGCGGAATGATCGATCATCATGCGGAGGGTCGTCGACTTGCCGGATCCATTCGGACCGAGAAATCCTGTGATGGATCCTGGTGGGCACTCGAATGAGACGTCGTCGACCACGCGGCGCCGACCATAGGCCTTCGTCAGGCCGCTCACTGAGATGGTTCCTGCCGGGGCGGGGTCCGACGCGGCCTCGGCTCGATGCGGGTCAGAAGAGTTAATCATTGGCTTTCCCATAATCTTCAGGATGATGCGGGGTCGATCGGGGCGACCCCACGGCGACTCAGAAACCGAGGGCTCCCTTAATGTGCTCCCAGATCACGTCGGTCGCCAGACCGCTGATGATGCTCTTCACCCATCCGGGGATCGACTTCACCCAGGACACGAACTTGGCCAAGGTGGCTTTCACTGCAGGCAGCATCTTCGCGAAGAGGCCGGGGACCGTCTTGACCGCGGCGATGAACGCTCGCGCCGCGGCCGCGAAAATGGGGTTCCGTGCTTCTGGGACGGCCGTCGAAGAGGAGGCCGGCGCGGTCGATGGCGGAATCGTCGATGAAGTTGTGAGTTCTCGTTCTCCAGTCGTCTGAGGCACGGTTAGCCCGGAGGAGGTGACCGCTTATGCCGATGGTTGGCTCGCCATCGCAGGAGTGGCGCCGAACCCCGCGCCCAGGGCGACGAGGAGAGTGGCGGCTGTCAGAGTGAAACGCTTTTTCATGGCTTCCTAGCTGTGACGGAGCCTGCATTCGCCGCGATTCATTCGCTCGACGAGAACGCGTCGTCGCGTTCGGCCCCGAGTGAGTGTTGCATTAACATGTCGCATGGAGCAAACTCGAGGCTCGTCTACGGAAAGAGGACTATGGCGGACATTTACCGCGACCTCGCGCGAGAACTGAGGGGCCAGCGCCTCGGTGAGAGCGAGATCGTCGACGTACTGACGCGTGTGTCGGCACTCGCTCACGAGCGAGGCGAGGGGGTCGGCGACATCGTCGGCGATCCTGCATCCTTCGCGAAAGCGACTCCACGCGGGCGAGCGACTCCACCTGGTGTCCGCTTCATCTCCGTCATCACAGTTGTAGCGGCCGTCATCGTCGTCGGGGCCTCGATCGCCAGATATCTCGTCGGCGTCTCGCCGCACCTCGTCGGAACATGGCCCTGGGCAGTGGCGCTCGGGCTCCTCGTCGTCGGGTTGGTGGGCGGGTTCACGCTCGACAGCCGCCTCCCGCGCGGTTTCGTGCCCGGGCGTGATCGTGGCGAGCTCGACGAGAGCACGAAGGCGCTTCCATGACCAGGCGTGAGGATCTCATCGGCAAGCGGCTGCTCGGAGTCGAGTTGCCTTCGACGTCCGGCGGGGCCCTCGACCTCGGATCGGATGATGGATCCCAAAGGATCGTGTTCGTCTACCCCAGGACCGGCGATCCTGCACACCCAGACTCGACGGCATGGGCGGCGATTCCCGGTGCGAGGGGTTGCACCGCGGAGGCGTGCTCCTTCCGAGATCTCCGAGACGAGTTCGCTGCCCTCGGATGGGACGTGGCGGGATGTTCCGCGCAGACGACGGCCTACCAGGTCGAGGCCGCGGCCCGTCTGCACCTGCCGTATCCGCTCCTCAGCGACACCGGCTTGATTCTCTGCGATGCACTGGGACTCGCCACATTCGAGTTCGATGACTTGATCCTCTACCGCCGCGTGACGCTCCTGATCGTCAGCGGCGTCGTCGTCGACCTGCTCGTCGCCGACGACGACCCGTCGCACCACGTCACAGAAGTCCTTCGGTTGGTCCAGGTCGAGCGTCACTGACCGCCGCCGCCAGCAGCCCCGACAGGCCCCGCCGCGGTGACCGCACGAGACGACCACAGCCCACCCTCACGCGTCGAGCGCGATCCCCTCCGGCACGACGTCCTCGATCGCGGCCCACAGGTCGTCCGGGATCACGAGCTGCGCGTCGTCGATCGCCGACTCCAGCCGCGGCAGGCTCGAGACGCCGACCACGGTCGAGTGGATCCGCGGCTCGCGCAGGCTGAACTGCAGCGCGGCCGCGGCGAGAGGCACACCGTACTCGTCGCAGAGCAGGCGCACGGCCTCGAAAGCCTCCGCTGCCTCGGGCGTGATCGGCCGGTAGCCGTAGGTGCCGGCGAAGCGCGGGTCGCCGGTGAGGATCCCGGCTCCGTACGGCGCGGCGTTCGTGATGCCGAGACCGCGCGAAGTCGCCGCATCGAAGAGGTCGGAGGCCGACCGGTCGAGGATCGTGTACCGGTTGTGCGTGATCAGCGCGTCGAACAAATCGGTCTCGACGAACTGCTGCAGCATGCCGACCGGTCCGCCCGAGATGCCGATCGAGGCGGCGAGCCCCTGCTCCTTCATCGCGACAAGCGCCGAGACGGGTCCGTCGTCGGCCATGGCCGCGTCGAAGCCGATGCTGTCGGGGTCGTGCAGGTGCAGGATCTGCAGCCGGTCGAGTCCCAGCCGCTCGAGCGTCTCCTCGAGCGATCGCCACATCCTGTCGGCACTGAAGTCGCCCGTCGCCACGTCGCGGTCGAGTTTGGTCTGGAGCACGAGCCCGCCCGACAGCTCCCCGTCGACGACGGCCCCGGCGCCAGCCACACCCCGCCCGATCAGGAGCTCGCTGCGGGCCCCGCCGTACTCGTTCGACGTGTCGAGGAAGTTCAGCCCGATCGATCCGGACGCCCAGCTCGAGGCGATCTCCGCGATCCTGGCGTCGCCCTGCTCCTCGGTCTCGCCGGAGCGCGTGCGCCCCCACGACGAGGTCCCGATGCAGAGCGGCGACACCTCGTACCCGGTGCGTCCGAAGGTCCTGGTCGGCAGTGACGTCATTCTTCCTCCATGGTCTCGACCCAGTGTGGCCCGGCTGCTAGTCGAGGGCGCGCAGGATCACGGCGTCGCCCGCCGCGAGGGTCTCCCCGGTGGGGAGGGCGGCCGCGTGGTCGGTGTGGTTGATCCACGTCGTGAAGGTGACGCCGTCGCCGCGCCGCTCGACCCGCTCGACTCCAGCGAGCGACGCATCGCCGGCCACGACGCCCGCGTCGGCGTAGGCGCCGGCGAGCACCGATGCGAGGGCGTCGGCCGTGAAGTCGGTGGAGAGGTACCAGGCGGCTCCGCGACCGAAGGCGTGCCGGGTGACCGCCGGTGATCCTGCGACCGGTCCCGTCTCGTACGTGTCGACGGCCTCGGCCCCCTCGAGGAGGAGGGCGTCGGTCCAGCGCGTTCCCGACGCCCCGGACGCCAGGCGCACCGCCGTGTCGGCCGGCAGCGGGCCGAACTCGTCGATGGAGATCCCGAGCACGCGGCTGAGGGCGCCGGGCACGGCACCCGGGAACACCGTGTCGTGCTCGTCCACCACGCCGGTGAAGTACGACGCGACGAAGGTGCCGCCGCCCTCGACGTAGCGCTCGACGTTCGCCGACGACTCGGCCGACATCAGGTAGAGGCTCGGCGCGAGCACGAGGTCGTACCCCGACAGGTCGGAGGCGGGGTGCGCGAAGTCGACGGTGACCCCGTCGTTCCAGAGGCGCGTGTAGAACGTCTCGATCTGGCGGCGGTGACCCAGCTCGACCGACGGACGCCACTCGAGATCCTGCGCCCAGAACGACTCCCAGTCCCACAGGATCGCGACGCGGGCCGTCACGCGGCTGCCGCGCGCCTCGCGGAGACCGCCGAGCTCGCCGCCGAGGGCCGACACCTCGCGGAAGACCCGCGAGGTCGGACCGGAGTGCGGCAGCATCGCCGAGTGGAACTTCTCGGCCCCGTAGCGGGAGGCCCGCCACTGGAAGAACAGGATCCCGTCGGCCCCGCGAGCGAAGTGCTGGAGGCTGTTGCGGCGGAGCTCGCCCGGCAGCTTCGGCAGGTTGCGCGGCTGCCAGTTGACGGCCGACGTGGAGTGCTCCATCAGGATCCACGGGCGTCCGCCCGCGAGCGACCGGGTGAGGTCGGCGTCGAGGGCGAGCAGGATGTGGTTGTCCGTGCGTTCGGCGACGAGGTAGTGGTCGTTCGAGACGATGTCGACCTCGCGGGCCCAGGTCCAGTAGTCGACCGAGGGGCAGTTCGTCGCCATGAAGTTGGTCGTGACCGGGATGCCCGGGGAGAGTCGGTGCAGGATGTCGCGCTCCCGCCGGAAGCAGGTCAGCAGCGCGTGGTTGGTGAACCGGGCGAAGTCGAGCCGCTGCGCCGGGTTGACGACGGTGGCGGCGGTGCGGGGCGCGTCGATCTCGCTCCAGGCGCCGTAGCGCTGACCCCAGAAGGTCGTGCCCCAGGCGGCGTTCACCTGGTCGAGGTCGCCGTAGCGGTCTTCCAGCCAGACCCGGAACGCCGCGACGGACGCCTCGTCGTAGCTCTCCGAGACGGGGGCGCCGTACTCGTTGTGCACGTGCCACAGCTTCACCGCGGGGTGGGATCCGTAGCGCTCGCCGAGGGCGGTGACGATGCGCGTCACGGCGGCGGCGTAGGCGGGCGACGACGGGCTCGCCATGCCGCGCGAGCCGAAGCCGAGCGGCACGCCGTCGCGGGTGACGGGGCGGGCTTCCGGGTGGGCCGCCCAGAACCAGGCGGGCGGCGACGCGGTAGGAGTGCCGAGGTCGACGTCGATGCCGGCCCCGTGGAGGAGCTCGATCACCTCGTCGAGCCAGCCGAAGTCGAACTCGCCCTCGCGGGGCTCGAGGAGCACCCACGAGAAGATGCCGATGCTGACCAGGTTGACGCCGGCCTGCTTCATGAGGCGGATGTCGTCCTGCCAGACCTCGCGGGGCCACTGCTCGGGGTTGTAGTCGCCCCCGAAGGCGATCGTGCTGGTGCCGGGGATCCAGCCGGTCGGCGTCGCGGACCTCGGGGCGGTGCTCGGGGTGACGGTCGACGTCATGGGGTTCTCCTCGCTGAAAACTGTGTGCGGTTACAGACCTGTTACCGCTCTTAGTCCCGAGTATTGCGGCAAAAGAGTGACTTGACAACTCTGGTACACCGTGACGTACTGTAACCGCTAACAGTCACAAGCCCGGCATCGGGCGGTCACAGCAGCCGAGGCGAGGACGCCCGGCACTCAACGAGGAGGAACCATGCGCAGATCCATCCGCGCGGCGATCGGAGCGGGCGTGCTGGCCACGGCCCTCGCCCTGACAGGCTGCACCAGCGGCGGCGGCGGCGGCAGCAGCTCGAGCGGCGACGGCGGCGGGCTCGGCTCGGCCGCGAATCCCGTCAAGCTGACCTTCTGGGGCTGGGCACCGAACATGGACAAGGTCGTCGCCGAGTACAACGCGACGCACAAGAACATCCAGGTCACCTACGTCAAGACCGACGCGGGCGACCCGGCGGTCACGAAGCTCCTGACCGCGATCAAGGCAGGATCGGGCGCTCCCGACCTCATGCAGGCCGAGTACCAGAAGATCCCCACCCTCGTCTCGGCCGACGCTGTCGTCGACATCAAGAAGGACGTCGCGGCCTCGACCACGGCCAAGTTCTCGAAGGGCGTCCTGTCGTCGGTCACCCTCGGCTCAGATGCTCTCTACGGCATCCCGCAGGACTCGGGCCCGATGATGTTCTACTACCGCGAAGACATCTTCAAGAAGCTCGGCATCTCGGTGCCGACCACGTGGGCCGAGTACGCCGACGCGGCGAAGAAGATCCACGACGCCGACCCGACGAACTACCTCGGCACGTTCTCCTCCGCCGACGCGGGCGAGTTCGCCGGCCTCACGCAGCAGGCGGGCGCCTCCTGGTGGGGCTCGAAGGGCGACGCCTGGTCGGTCGACATCGACTCGAAGGCGGCCACGAAGGTCGCGTCGTACTGGGGTGGGCTCGTGCAGTCCGGCGTCATCGACAACGAGCCGCAGTACACGCCG
This sequence comes from Frondihabitans peucedani, assembly GCF_039537585.1. NCBI lineage: Bacteria > Bacillati > Actinomycetota > Actinomycetes > Micrococcales > Microbacteriaceae > Frondihabitans > Frondihabitans peucedani. The sequence continues at coordinate 442,809 of NZ_BAABAU010000004.1, read as the reverse complement.
GCCTGGAACAAGGGCCTCGCGGACGGCACGCAGGTCGGCTGGGTGAGCGCTGTCTGGGCGCCCGGCGTGCTCTCGGGCAACGCCCCCGGCACGGCAGGCAAGTGGCGCATGGCCCCGCTCCCGCAGTGGAGCGCCGGCGAGAACGCCACCGGCAACTGGGGCGGCTCGGCGATCGCCGTGACGTCGCAGTCGAAGCACGTCAAGGCGGCGGTGTCGTTCAACACCTGGCTCAACACCAGCAAGACCGCCGTGTCGATGCTCGTGAAGACCTCGGGCCTCTACCCGGCCGACACGGTCGAGTCGAAGGACGCGCTCGCGTCGGGCAGCTCGTTCTTCAGCAACCAGCCCGACTTCTACACGACGGCCGCGAAGGTCGCCAAGACGGTCAAGCCGTTCACCTACGGACCGAACGTCAACGTCGCCTACTCGGCGTTCAACGACCAGTTCGGCAAGGCCGCGCAGGCGAAGAGCCAGCAAGCGTTCGTCGACGCTCTGCAGCAGATGCAGAAGATCACAGTCTCCGACCTGAAGAGCAGCGGATTCACCGTCAAGAAGTAGCACCCCCAGCGGGGGCGGGCGACCAGCCCGCCCCCGCCACGGTCTCCGAAACGGAAGAGAACGAATCATGACCACGACTGTCTCGGCAGACGCCTCGAGCGAGGCCGCGCGCGGATCCGCGGGGGCTCGGGCGGCCCGGCGGGCCGACCCCTCCGGCGGCCCTGCACAACAGCGCCGACCGCGCTTCACGGCGACCCCCTACCTGATGCTCGCGCCCGCGGCGGTGCTCTTCGTCCTGTTCATGGCGGCACCCATCGTCTACACGCTGGTGCTCAGCCTGCAGAAGACGCAGGTCAGCGGCCTCGGCCTCGGGTCGGGATCGCGCAAGACGGTCTTCGCCGGCCTGTCGAACTACGCCGCAGCGCTCGGCGACCCCGACTTCGTGTCGAGCGTCGGCCGCGTGGGGCTCTACGGACTCATCGTCGTCCCCACCATGCTGATCCTGGCGCTCGTCTTCGCACTGCTGCTCGACTCGCGCCGCACGCGGCTCGTCGGCTTCTCGCGGGTGGTCATCTTCCTGCCCTACGCCGTGCCCGCCGTCATCTCGAGCCTCCTCTGGGGCTTCCTGTACCTCCCGAGCGTCAGCCCGTTCGTCGATCTGGCCACCTCGCTCGGCATCCCGGCCCCGAACCTCCTGTCGCCGAACAGCGTCATCTTCGCCATCGCGAACATCGCGCTCTGGGGCGGCGTCGGCTTCAACATGGTCGTGATGTACACGTCTCTCAAGGCGATCCCCTCCGACATCTACGAGGCGGCCCGGCTCGACGGCGCCGGCGAGATCCAGGTCGCGATCCGGATCAAGATCCCGATCATCCTGCCGTCGCTGATCATGACCGCGATCTTCTCGCTGATCGCGACCCTCCAGGTCTTCGCGGAGCCCACGACGCTCAAGCCGCTGACCAACTCGATCTCGAGCACCTACACCCCGCTGATGAAGGTCTATCGCGACGCCTTCACCCGCAACGACGTCTACTCGGCCTCGGCGACCAGCATCGTCATCGCCGTCGCCATCTTCGCGCTCTCCTTCTTCTTCCTCCGGGTGGTCCAGAAGCGCGCTTTCGAGGAGAACTGATGAGCATCACCGCCAAGTCCGCCGTCTCGGCCCGCCCCGCCCTGTCGAGGAACCGCTCCGGACGCTTCGCCGCGAACGACAAGGCGAGCGTCATCGCGACGCTCGTGCTCCTGGTCGGAGCCGCCTACTGCCTCCTGCCCCTCGCCTGGGTCGTGATGGCGTCGACGAAGTCGGGCGGCGCGCTGTTCACGACGAACACCTTCGTGCCGGCCGGCCAGCTCTGGAACAACATCGTCGAGCTGACGCAGTACCGGGGCGGCCTCTACTGGCGCTGGATGCTCAACACGGCCCTCTACGCCGGCGTCGGCGCCCTGCTCTCGGCCGTCGTCTCGGCGTTCGCCGGCTTCGCTCTGGCGAAGTACACCTTCAAGGGCAAGCAGGCGACCTTCATGGTGCTGCTGGCGGGTGTGCTCGTGCCGGGCGTCATCCTGGCGATCCCTCAGTACTTCCTGCTCGCGCAGATCGGCCTCACCAACACCTACTGGGCGGTGCTGCTCCCGCAGATCATCAGCCCCTACGGCATCTACCTCGCCCGCATCTACGCCGGCGCCTCGGTGCCGAACGAGATCATCGAGGCCGGCCGCACCGACGGGGCGAGCGACCTGCGCATCTTCGTCCAGCTCGCCGTGCCGATGATGGGCCCGGGGCTCGTGACGGTGTTCCTGTTCCAGTTCGTGGGCATCTGGAACAACTTCATGCTGCCGTACATCATGCTGGGCGACGACCGCCTCTACCCGATCACGGTCGGCCTCAACGGCCTGCTGAACCAGGGCTCGACCGTGCCGGCGCTGTACTCGCTGGTGATCACCGGCGCGCTGCTCTCGATCATCCCGCTGGTCGTCCTGTTCCTCGTGCTGCAGCGCTTCTGGAAGGTGGACCTCGGCGCCGGTGCCGTGAAGGCGTGATCCTGCCGCCCGGCGCGTGCCGGACACTAGGATTCGCAACGTGACCGACATCGCCCGCCGACCCACGATCCGCGACGTCGCGACGGTCGCCGGGGTGTCGAGCGGCACGGTCTCCCGGGTGCTCAACGGCAAGAACTGGGTCAGCCCCGAGTCGAAGGCCCGGGTCGACGCGGCCATCAAGAAGACCGGCTACCGCGTCAATGCCCACGCCAGGGGCCTGGCGATGAACCGGTCGAACACGATCGCGTTCCTCCTCACCGAGACGCAGAGCGTCCTTTTCGAGGACCCGAACTTCGGGGCCCTCGTGCGCGGGACCTCGGCCGAGCTCGCCAAGCGCGACATCTCGTTCGTGCTGATCATGGCGGGCGACGAGGCCGAGCGCACCCGTGCCATGAACTACATCACCGCCGGCCACGTCGACGGGGTGCTCCTCGCCTTCACGTCGGCCTCGGGCAACCCGCTGGTGAAGAGCCTGGTCGACGCGCGCGTGCCGATGGTCTCGGCCGGCCAGCCGCTCGGCTTCGAGGGCAGGCTCGGCTGCGTCGCCGCCGACGACCTCCACGGAGCCATCACCATGACGACCTACCTGCTCGACCGGGGCCGCGTCCGCGTCGCCACCATCGCGGGCCCCCGCGACACCCCGGGCGGCATCGCACGCCTCGAGGGCTACCGGCGCGTGCTCGGCGACCGCTTCGACCAGGGGCTCGTGCGGCACGGCGACTACACGCGCGAGAGCGGCGTCGTCGCCATGCGCGAGCTCCTCCAGGAGCACCCCGACATCGACGCCGTCTTCGCCGCGAACGACGCCATGGCCGCGGGCGCCATCGAGGTGCTGCAGGCCGCGGGCCGGCGGGTGCCCGACGACGTCGCGGTGGCCGGCTTCGACGACTCGGTCTTCGCTGCGACCACGACCCCGTCGATCACCACGATGCGGCAGCCGTTCGGCAGGATCAGCGCCGAGATGGTCCGCGTGCTCGTCGACATCATCGACGGGGCCGGGCCCTCGACGCTGATGCTGCCCACCGAGCTCGTGCAGCGGGAGTCGGCCTAGGCGGTATCGTCCGCGGGCGCCGCGCTGCTCGGAGTGCTGCCCGTCGGCACGTCGACGTCGAGTCCGTCCGCGAGGTCGCCGCACTCGACCTCCTCGGCCCCGTGCTCGACCAGGTAGCCTCGGGCGCCCCGATCACCCTCCAGCCCGGCCACGAGCTCCGCGAAGTGGTCGCGCCCGAGGAGCACGGGGTGCCCGGGCCGTCCCCCGAACACCGCCTGCCGCAGGATCCGCCCCGACACCTCCCGGCCGAGCACCCGCCGCGCCACCTCCACCGGCAGCCCCGGCAGGTCGACCAGCGTCACGAGTGCGGCCGCCGCCTCCGTCTGCGCGGCGGCAGCGAGGCCCGCGCGGAGGCTGGCCGACATCCCGAACTGCCAGTGGGCGGCGGTGACGATGCCGGCCTCCGGAGGCACGAGCGCGCGCGCCCGCTCGGCGTCGGCCCCGAGGACGACGGTGACCCCGTGGCATCCTGCGCTCGTCAGCATCGCGACGGCGAGCTCGATCCAGGGCGTGCCGGAGGCGTCACGCGCCAGCGCCTTCGGGCCGCCGAACCTCCGCCCCGCGCCCGCTGCCAGCACGATCCCGTGCGCATCCGCCATGGCTACAGTTGTACACACCATGATCGACGTCGCCGAGTCAGACCTCCGAGCCGCCCTCCACGTCGATCGGTGGGTTGCCGCGGTCGCCTCCGGGTCGCCCTACGCCGACTGGGAGTCGCTGCGGGCTCGCGCCTCCGACGAGGCCACTCCGCTCGCCCCCGCCGAGGTCGACGAGGCGATGGCGTCGCACCCGCGGATCGGCGAGCGTCCGACCGGCTCGAGCATCGCCGAGGGCTTCAGCCGCGCCGAGCAGCAGGCGCCCGACGTCGACGACCAGCACCTCGCCAAGGCCCTCGCCGAGGGCAACGCCACCTACGAGCAGCGCTACGGCCGCGTCTTCCTCATCCGCGCCGCGGGCCGCAGCCGCGCCGAGATCGTCGACGAGCTCGAGCGGCGGCTCAAGCTCGACGACGAGACCGAGCTCGGCATCGTCGGCGAGGAGCTCCGCGACATCGCCCTGCTGCGCCTCGAGAAGCTCTACGGCGGCGCCGCGTGAGCCACGTCACCACGCACGTCCTCGACTCGTCGGTCGGCCGCCCGGCCGCCGGAGTCGCTGTCGAGCTGCAGGATGCCACGGGCGTCACCCTCGCCACCGGCACCACCGACGCCGACGGCCGTGTCGCCGACCTCGGCCCCGACTCCCTCGCCCCCGCCGCGTACCGGCTGGTCTTCGCGACCGGCGAGTACTTCGCCGCGTCGGGCACCCCGGCCTTCTACCCGCGCGTCACCCTCGACTTCAGCGTCGCCGACGGTGCGCACTACCACGTGCCGCTGCTGCTGAGCCCGTTCGCGTACAGCACCTACCGCGGGAGCTAGCAGCCGCCGTGCTGCGGCTGTTGCTCGCGCGCGACCTCTGCCCTCGCAGCGGGGTGGGCGGGTGCTCGCATGCTTCGGCGGGCCCCCGGAGCCCCGCCCGTGCCTGCAAGCGCCCGCCGACACCGCGCCTCGTGTGCGGCACGGCGCCCCGCCGCGGGCCCTCGGCGAGTCGCTCCTGCGAGCGGCTCCGAGTGGGCGGGTGCTCGCAGGCTTCGGCGGGCCCCCGGAGCCCCGCCCACGCCTGCGAGCCCCCGCCGTCACCGCGCCTCGTGTGCGGCACGGCGCCCCGCCGCGGGCCCTCGGCGCGAGTCGCTCCTGCGAGCGGCTCGGAGTGGGCGGGCGCTCGCAGGTTTCGGCGGGCCCCCGGAGCCCCGCCCACGCCTGCGAGCACCCGCCGACGCCGCGCGCGAGCCGCAAGGCCAGCACGCGCAAGCTCAGTAGTCGGTCCGCGTGTCCTTCGCGAGCCACGCGTCGAACGGCGCCGGCGCGTTGTCGGGCCGCACGACGTCGATCGGCAGGGCCCAGGTGGAGCGGTCCCGAGCGAAGAGCTCGTAGAACTCCAGGTCGTCGAAGCCGCCGCGCGCGGCGTCGTGACGGTCGGCGGCGAACACGACCCGGTCGACGCGCGACCAGAGCGCCGCGGACAGGCAGAGCGGGCAGGGCTCGCACGACGTGTAGAGGACGCACCCGGCCAGCGAGAAGTCGCCGAGCACCTGGCAGGCGGCCCGGATCGCGACCACCTCGGCGTGCGCCGTCGGATCGAGGTCTCGGGTCACGCGGTTCTGCCCTTCGGCGACGACCTCGCCGTCGCGGACGATGAGCGCGCCGAACGGGCCGCCCCCGTCGGCCACGTTGGAGACCGCGAGTTCGATTGCTCGAGCGAGCCAGGCGTGATCCTGCGCCCCCGTGCCTGCCGCGTCGACCTCGACCCCGGCCTCGGGCCGGTCGCTCGCGCTCACGCGAGACCCGCCGAGAAGCGCCACGCGTCGTTGGCGGGCGGAGCGTCGTCGCGGAGGAGGGTCGCCTCGATCAGGCCGTAGGCGCGGTCGGCGGCCCAGAAGACCTCGCCGGCGTTCTCGACGCCGAAGCGCCCCAGGTCGAAGTCGAAGTGGTGCTTGTTGGGCGCCTTGAGGCGCACCTCGACGATGTCGGGGAACTCCTCCATCACGGCGGTGCCCATGTGCCAGAGCGTCTGCTGGAGCGCCAGCGACTGGAGGGTGGCGAACTCCCTCACCATCAGCGCCTTGATGCGCGGGTAGACGTCGTTCCAGTCGACGTCGACCGACGAGAAGCGCCACTTGGCGTCGAGGGCCGTGGCCATGACGCGGTCGTGGGTCTCGGGCAGGGTCGTGAAGTCGTCCTTCAGGAAGCCGGCGAACTCCGACCCCGTCGACTTGAGCAGCACGAGGTCTTTGAGGCCACCGACGACGTACTCGCCGGTCGCGTCGACGGTCACGGCCGCGGTGCGGACGTCCTGCCCCTTCCGGAGCCAGGTGTGGTCGTGCTCGGAGCCGTCGACGACCGCGCGCTCCCAGGCGAACTCCTCGATCTCGATCCTGGCGCCCGTCACGGGGTCGACGTCCCCGACGAAGTGGCGCGCCAGCTCGAGGCCGTACTCCTCGATGGAGTCGACGCCCTTCGACTTCGCGAAGGCGTAGGCCGTGTTCTTCTGGGTGTCGGTCGGCAGCACGTTCGACTGGTCGCCGGTGAGGTACGCCTGCTCGAACGGGCCGCGGAGGGCGGTCGTGACGTTGAGGTCGCGGATCTCGTGCCGGGGGCCGTCGCGGACGATGCGGACGATCCGCGACTCCGCCTTCCCGTACTGGTTGTCTCCGAGGATGATCGCCATGATGTTGATTCAATCAACAATTTGTGACCGTCTTGTTTCGTCGGCGTTCCGAGTGGGTGCGCCGACACGCAGTCCGGCCCGGCACACCTGTCGTGCAGCGTGTGTCGGGCCGGGACGCGTGTCGCGAGCGGCGGGAGCGCCGTCCACAGCGGCCGGAGCGCCTCGGCTCAGCGCTGGCCGATGGTGTTGCCGGAGCCGGAGTCGGTGACCTTCGGCTTCGCGGCGGCGCCGTAGAACACGACGTTGTCGGAGCCGGTGGCGGTGATCGCCGTGGCCGAGTCGATCGTGACGGTGTTCTTGCTGCCGGTGATGTCGACGGTCTTCGTGTCGGGCAGGCTGATGATCGCGCCGGTGGCCGTGACGGTGACGGTGTCGCACTCCGTCGTGATGTTGATCTTGGAGTGGGCGGTGCCGGTGACGGTCATCGCGCCGTCGACGCACTTCGGCGAGGCCGCGGTGCTGGACGAGGCCGACGGGGTGGAGCCGGCGGTGGAGCTGCTGCTGCTGCAGCCGGTGAGAGCGAGGCCGGCGGCGAGAGCGACGGCGGGGACGAGGAACAGGGTGGTGCGCACGGTGCTTCTTTCTGTGGTTCTCGCCGCCCGGAGTGCCGAGCAGCCTCCGAGAGGCTACTGCCCCGTCGCTGGACGCCCGGCCAGCGAGCCTGCCCCGACGCCCGGGTCGCAGCCCCACACGCCCCCCGGCCAGCGAGCCTGCCCCCGACGCGCCGGTCGCGCCGCCCGCCCCCGAGCAGGAGCCCGCGCTCAGCCTCGCCCAATAGGTTCGCTCCCGTGGTCTCAAAAGCAGAGCAGGCAGCCAGGCGCCGCGCGAAGGTCGAGGAGTTCCAGAGGCAGCAGGCGGCGACCGAGCGCCGACGCCTCCTCCTGATCCTGGGCGGTGCCGTCGTCACGGTCGCGATCGTCGTCGTGATCTTCGTCAGCACGATCTCGGGCAATGATGCCGCCGGCACGAAGGGCGGCGCGGCTACGAGCGACCAGATCGTCCCCGCCGCGGTCAGTGGATCGAGCACGACGCAGAAGAAGACCGACCGCGCGACCGACGACTCGGGCATCGACGGCGTCCTCGCCTGGGACACCACCGGCTGGCCGGGCGACGGGCAGGATCACGCCGGCGCTCTCGAGCACTCGCACGTCGCCGGGCCGGTGAGCTACGACATCCTGCCGCCCGTCGGCGGTCCGCACGATGCCGTCTGGATGAACGCGGGCGTCTACACGAAGCCGGTCCCCACCGAGCGCGCCGTCCACAACCTGGAGCACGGCGCCGTCTGGATCACCTACGACCCCGACCTGCCGAAGGCCACGGTCGCGAAGCTGACCGCGTTCGTCACCAAGCAGTCGATGATCGACGAGGCCGAGCAGGGCGTCACCGGGCAGGCGAACCGCTACGTCGACCTGAGCCCGTGGGCCGAGGACGATCTCCCGTCGAAGATCGTCATCAGCGCGTGGGGGCACCAGCTCCGCGTCGACAGCGCCACCGACCCGCGGCTCCAGAGGTTCGTCGACACGTTCCGGCACAGCCAGAAGTACACGCCGGAGTACGGCGCGGCCGTCGACGGCATCCCGATCCAGACCGGCGGCCGCCCGGCCACCGACGGCAGCCGCAAGCCGAACCCGGCGGGCTCCGCGCAGTAGCGCCCGCCCCCCTCCCGCCCTCCGGCGGGATCAGGCGACCGGTCGCCGCGCCTTCGGCAGGGTCAGGATCACGAGGCGGTACGACTCCCGGATCAGCTCCTCCACGAGACCCTCCGGCAGCTCCTCGTCGAGCGTCACGGTGATCCAGTGCCTCTTGTTCATGTGGTAGCCGGGAGCGATCGCTCCGTGCTCGCGGACGAGCTCGGCGGCATCCTGCGGATCGCTCTTCACCGTGATCGACGGGTGCGGCGCGTCGAGCGGCAGGAAGGCGAACATCTTGCCGCGCACCTTGTACACGGCGGTCTCGAAGCCGAACGGGTGGGTGAGCTCCGCGGAGGGAAGCTCGCCGCAGAGGTCGAGGGCGGTGTCTTCGTCCATGCGCAGCATCCTGCCGCGCCGGACGCCCGGACGGTACCCTGGCAGGGTGAAGACGAGCCAGCTCCACCACTTCGTGGTCGCCGCCGAAGAGCTGCACTTCCCTCGGGCGGCGCAGCTGCTCGACATCTCGCGCCAGAAGCTCAACTCGTCGATCGCCGCCGTCGAGCTGCAGTACGACAAGCCCCTCTTCGACCGCAGCGCCAGTGAGCCGCGGCTCACCCGCGAGGGTCAGCGCGCCCTCGACGACGCCCGGGCCGAGCTCGCGAAGCCCTCGACGCCGCCCCCCGCGCCGCCCCGGCCCCCGGGCGGGAAGGCCAAGGCCTCCAAGGGGGTCGGCCGCGGCAAGGTGCTGAAGGGCGAGCCGAAGCCGTTCAAGAAGCGTCAAGGGCGCTGACGTCGTGGCCCGCGGCCCTGAGCTGACCCCGGTCGAGCCGTACTGCTCGATCGAGCGGTCGCTGGTGCTGCTGTCCGACCGCTGGGCGTTCCTGATCCTGCGCGAGGTCCTGATGTACGGGGAGTCGCGCTTCCGCGATCTGCAAGACCACCTCGGCATCGCCAGCAACGTGCTCACCGACCGGCTCGACCGGCTGGTCGAGGGCGGGGTGCTCGAGAAGAGGCCGTACCGCGACGCAGGATCCCGGAGCCGTTTCAGCTACCACCCGACGCGGGCCGGCCTCGACCTGAAGATCGTCCTGGGCGCTCTCCAGCAGTGGGGCGACGAGCACGAGCCGCGCGCCGACGGGCCGACCGTCGTCCGGAGGAGGGCTGCCGACGGGGCGCCGGCCTCCGTGGCCTTCGTGGCGGCCGGCGAACCGGTGCCGGTCGACGAGGTGCGGTTCGAGCAGACCGACCAGTATCCGGCGCCGGACCGGACCGCCGCTCCCTGATCTCGACGAGCCGGGCCGATCTCGACGAGCCGGGCTATCTCGACGCCGCGGGAATGTTCTCGTCGCATCTGAGTTGCAACAAGCAAGTCAGACCCGCCAACGAGAGTAGGAACCCATGTCCCAGAGCTTCGAGAACGCAGTCGTCCTGGTCACCGGCGCGAACGGAGGCCTCGGCGAGCAGTTCGTCGCGCAGGCCCTCGCCCGCGGCGCCGCCAAGGTCTACGCCACCGCCCGCACCCCGCGCGACTGGGGCGACGACCGCGTCGTCCCGCTGCGCCTCGACGTCACCGACGTCGCCTCGATCGAGGCGGCCGCCGCTGCCGCCTCCGACACCACGATCCTGGTCAACAACGCCGGCATCACCGACTACAGCCAGAACTCCCTCCTGACCAGCCCGAGCTCGTCCATCCGCGCCCTCTTCGAGACGAACTTCTTCGGGGCCGTGGAGGTCGTCCGCGCCTTCGCGCCCGTGCTCGGAGCCAACGGCGGAGGCGCCCTGATCGACGTGCACTCGGCCCTCAGCTGGATCGGCGTCGGCGGCACCTACTCGGCGACGAAGGCGGCCTTCTGGTCGGCGACGAACTCGTTCCGCCTCGAGCTCGCCGAGCAGGGGACCCTCGTGCAGGGCCTCCACCTCGGCTACACCGCGACCCCCATGACGGTCGGCATCGACGCCCCGATGGGCGACGCCGCCGACGTGGTCCGCGACTCCTACGACGGCGTCGAGTCGGGCGCCTTCGAGGTGCTGGCCGACCAGACGTCGCGCGACGTCAAGGCCGGGCTCTCGGCTCCGATCGAGGCGCTCTACCCGCAGCTGGCCGCGACCGTCTGACACGGCGAGGGCCGAGGGCGCAGGATCGGCGCGCCCTCGGCCCCGGCGGCGGTCTCGGCGCGTCATCCTGCAGGATGACGCGCCGCCCCTCGAAGAGGAGCTTGGACGGTCCCTCGCCTACCCCTTAGGGTGGAGGACGATGCGCGCGACCGAAGACTCCCCAGACGCCCCCGTGGTCCCTCTCGCGACCTCCGCCTCAGCCCCCGATGTGGCTGGTGCGCGTGCGTCGAGTGGTCCCGGATCGGGCGCTCCCGTCTCGGGTCGTCGTCGCGCCGAGGTCGCCTCGGTCGCTTCGTCCTCCGACGCGGCTCCCGCATTCTCCGAGATCGTGAGCCCCCGTCGCGCCGCCCGGGCCGCCCGCGAGGCCGCCGCCGCGGCCGAGCTGTCGTCGGTGCCGAGCGGCGCGCCCGTGTCGCCGGTGGTCGCGCCCGTCGTCGCCCCCATCAAGCCCGCATCCGCAGCAGCACCCGCCACAGCACCTCTGACTCTCACCGGGATCTCCGGCCTCGCCGCCTCCGTACCGACCGCCGCGCCCGGTCGCCGGCAGACCTTCGTCCCCGCCGAGGCTCCGCTCCGGCGCACCGCCGGCCGCTCGACCGCGTCCGCCCCGCGCGGCCGCGCTGCGGCCTCCACCCGCCCGGCCGCTGTGCCTGCGGCGCCGGCGACCCGCGCCGGTCGCGGGCGCGTCTTCGTCGCGGCACGCCGCGTCACGATGCTGACGGTGGTCTGCGGCATCCTGGCCACGAGCATCCTGCCGGTCATCAACGCCTCGCAGAGCAAGGCGTTCGCGTCCGGCACCGGCATCGCGACCACCCCCGCCGTCAAGGGCAGCCAGGGCTACGACGTGGCCTCCGACGTCGACACCTCGGTGTCGTCGCGCGACGGCTACGGTGCGACCTCGGTCGTCGACTACGAGAAGCAGGTCATCGCCAACCGCCAGGCCGAGAAGGGGTCGACCTACACCGGCCCGACGGCCGCGGAGTACGTCGCGCACCCGATCTTCGACCACCTCGACCGCGCCGAGGTGTTCCAGGTGGCCCTGCAGTACCTCGGCACCCCCTACGTCCACGGCGGCGCCGACCCCTCGGCCTTCGACTGCTCGGGCCTCATCATGTTCGTCTACGCGCAGTTCGGCATCTCGCTGCCCCACTACGTCCCCTCGCAAGACGCGATGGGCACGACGATCCCGCAGAGCGAGGCCGTCCCCGGCGACCTGGTCGTCTTCGACAACGAGGCTCACGACGGCATCTACGCCGGCAACGGCATGATCCTCGACGCTCCGAAGCCCGGCGGCTACGTCAGCGTCCGCCCCATCTGGAACCAGGCGCACCACTTCGTGCGCATCGGCGGCTAGCGCGCCGGCTAGCCCTCCGGCTCTCGACCGCGAAGAAGGCTCCCGACCACGAACGTCTGTGGTCGGGAGCCTCTTTCGTGGTCGGAGCGGCTCTTCACCCGCCGAAGCACCCGCCACGACGGAGCGCCCCCCGCCAGCAGGCGAGGGGCGCTCCAGAGGTGTCGCGCGGGCGTCAGGCCTTCGGCTCACCCGAGTCGGGCTCGACCTCGGCGGCGTGCGCCCCGTGGCCGTGCTCCGGCGCCGCGACGTGCGACCCGTGCCCGGCGTGGACCGGCTCCGCGGGGTGCGCAGGATCCGCGGCGTGCGCACCGTGGGTCGGCGCACCGCCGACCTCGGGGCTGGTCGGAGCCTCGGCGGAGGCTCCGCGCGCGCCGACGGGCTCGGCAGGCGCACCACCGACGGCGGGCGTCTGAGCGCCGCCGGCAGTAGGAGCGGCACCGCGCTTCGAACCTGCGGTAGAACCGCCAGCAGAACCGCCGGCAGCACCATCGGCAGCACCGCGAGCACCGCCGCCGGCTCCACCACCGTGCCCGCCGCCCGGCGCACCGACGCGCTTCGGCAGCGCGAACACGAGGGCGAACGCCACGACGGCGAAGATCGCGCTGACCATCATCGCGTGAGCCGCCGCGTTCGTGAATCCGGTGGCGACGTTCTCGGCGGCCTGGCGCTTGACGGCCGCGACGGCTGCCGCGGAGTTCGACGTCGGGGCGCCCGGCTTGTCGATCACGAGCGTGCCGAAGAGCACCGACCCGATGACGGCGATGCCGACCGCGCTGCCGACGCGCTGGATCGCGGCGATGACGGCCGATCCCGATCCTGCGTCGCGACGGTCGACGGTGGCCACGATGAACTGCGCGTTCGGAGCGATGAAGAGGCCGTTGCCGAGGCCGCCGACGAACAGCGGGGCGAGCAGCATCCAGTTGGTGAGCGACGGGCCGTCGACGTTGAGGAAGATCAGCCACATCGAGATGAGCGAGACGGCGACGAGCGCGGTCCCGATGATCAGGACGTTGCGGCCGAGGCGCGACGAGAGGCGGTTGCTCTGCGACGAGCCGAGGATCGAGCCGACCGCGAAGGGGATCGTGACGGCGCCCGACGCGAGGGCCGAGTGCTGCAGACCGCTCTGCCAGAGCAGCGAGATCGTGAAGAAGATGCTGGTGAAGGCCGCGAAGTAGACGAGCGCGAGGATCACGCCGCCGGTGAACTGCGGGTGCTTGAACAGCGACGGCGGGACGAGGGCGCTTCCGCCGCGGCGGGTGAGCCGCACCTCCCAGAGGGCGAACAGCGCGAGCAGGACGACGCCGCCGGCGATGGTGAGGTAGGTCCAGAGCGGCCAGCCCTCATCCTGCCCCTGGATCAGCGGCACGAGCAGGGCGACGAGCGCGCCCGACACCAGGACGACGCCGATCCAGTCGAGCCCGGCGGGCGGACGCGGCTGAGAGGGGTCGCGCTTCGGCAGCAGGATCGCGGCCAGCACCAGGGTGGCCACACCGATCGGCAGGTTCACGTAGAACACGGTGCGCCAGCCGTTGGCGTCGCCGAAGGCCTGGATCAGCAGGCCGCCGACGATCGGGCCGAGGGCCGACGAGACGCCGATGACGCTGCCCATGATCGCGAACGCCTTGCCGCGGGCCTGCGGCGGGAAGAGGAGCTGGATGAAGGCGGTGACCGCGGGCACGTAGATGCCGCCGGCGAGGCCCTGGATCACGCGGAAGATCACGAGCTGCTCGTCGGACTGCGCGATTCCACAGGCGAACGAGGCGGCCGTGAAGAGCGCGATGCCGGTGAAGAAGACCCACTTGTGGCCGACGCGGTCGCCGATGCGGCCGGCGGGGATGAGCGCGAGGCCGAACGCCAGGGCGTACCCCGAGATGATCCAAGACAGGGTCGACTCCGAGGCGTCGAGCGAGGTGCGGATGGTGGGGAGCGCGACGTTGACGATCGTCGTGTCGAGGAGTGCGATGAACATGCCCATCAGGAGCACGATCAGCGCCCGCCAGGCGGTCTTGGGGATCGCGGGGGCGGGCGCTTTGCCTGCCACGGCGGTTGCGTTGGTCATGGTGGTGAAGCCTTTCGTATCGCAGGATGCGACGTGCTGCGAGGTCGGTGCGGGGGAGGTGCGGATCAGGATGCGGCTCGGCCGGAGCCGACCCGCGTGCGCTCGGCGGCGATGATGTCCGGGAGTCTGCGCTGGAGTGTTCGGAGCCAGTCGATCTCCGAGCGGAGCCGGTGCTCACCGTGGGTGATCACGAGCTCCTCGCCGATCGTGAGCCACTGGCGGGCCCTGTCGTTGTTGGCGACCGTCTCGTCGAGCATCCGCTCGAGGGTCGACAGGCGCTCCTGGATAGTACGCGGCAGGTCGTCGAGCCGGTCAGGATCGAGGCGGGCGAAGGCGAGGTCGAACGGGTCCGGCCTGTGGACGACCGCCGCGAGCGTCGCCTGGTGCAGCTCGCGGAGGGCGTCGCGGCCGGCCTCGGTGATCGCGTAGACCTGCCGCTCGGGGAAGTTCCCCTCGCGCTCCACGCGGACCTCGGTCAGCAGCCCGTCCGCCGCGAGTCGCTTGAGGGCGCCGTAGAGCGCGCCCACGCTGATGTCGGTCCAGAGGTGGACGCGCTCCTGCTCCGCCTGGAGGCGCAGCTGGTGACCGTGCATCTCGCCGTAGCGGGCGAACGCGTCGAGCACGAAGAACCGGATGGATGACACCTGACTACTCTCGCACAAGTAGTCAGTGACTGACAAACCTACTCGACGGAGGCCGCGTGCGCGTCGAGAGCGGCGCGGTCGCCGCGCAGGATGCCCCAGGCGACCAGGGCGAACAGCAGCAGGAAGGCGACCACGACGACGCCGACCGACCCGGGCCGGACGAGCGCGACGACACCGCCGGCCACCGCGATCAGCCCGCCGAGGGTGACCGGGAGGAGCGCCGCGGCGTGACCGCTCTGCCAGGCCTCCTGCGACAGGAGGAAGGAGTGCACCCGGATGCCCGCGAACCGGTTCAGACGGACCACACCTCCGGCCGCGAGCACCGTCGTGCCCACCAGGGTGATGGCGAGGACGAACAGGATCACGGCGGCGGCAGTCACGCCGACAAGCCTACTGAGCGACGAGTACCGTTCAGGCCATGAACGATCCCACGAGGTGGCTGTTCGCCGGCCAGCTCGGCTCGGCCTTCGACGACGGGGGCCCGATCCTGCTGATCGAGGCGAAGTCGCTCGTCGCAGGCCGTCCGATCCACCGGGCCAAGGCCCACCTCCTCCTCTCGGCCATCCGGCACCGCGCCCGGGAGCTCGGCGACCGCTGCGAGTACCTGCGGGCCGAGACGTACGACGAGGCTCTGGCGGCGCGCGATCCTGCGCCGGGGGAGAGGCTCGAGGTCGTCGACCCGACCTCCTACGCGGCACGCCGGTACGTGCGTCGGGTGGGCTGTGCGATCCTGCCGTCGCGCGGCTTCATCACGAGCGAGAGCGACTTCCGCGAGTGGGCCGACGGCCGGGCGGGCTCACGCCTGCTGCTGGAGGACTTCTACCGGAGGGTCCGCGAGCGCACGGGTCTGCTGATGGAGGGCGATCAGCCCGTCGGCGGCCAGTGGAACTACGACCACGACAACCGCCAGTCGCCGCCGAAGGGCGCCGTGACGCTCGGGCTGCCCGAGCCGTGGTGGCCGACCGAGGACGACATCGACGAGGAGGTCCGGCAGGATCTCGACCGCTGGCAGTCCGAGGGGAGCGTCACCCTGGTGGGCGCCGACGGCCCTCGCCGCTTCGCGGTGACCGAGGCCGAGGCGAACAGGGCGCTCGACGACTTCGTCGAGTCGCGGCTCGGCGACTTCGGCCCGTTCGAGGACGCCACGCTCACCGGCGACTGGACGATGGCGCACTCGCTTCTCAGCGCTCCCCTCAACCTCGGACTCCTCGACCCGCTCGAGGTCGTCACCCGCGTCGCCGCCGAGCACGCCGCCGGCAACGCGCCGCTGTCGAGCGTCGAGGGCTTCGTGCGGCAGATCGCCGGCTGGCGCGACTACGTCTGGCACCTCTACTGGTACCTCGGCGAGGGGTTCGCCGCGTCGAACAACGCGCTCGCCGCGCACGAGCCCCTGCCCGAGGCCTTCACGACGCTGACGCCCGACGCGATCGAGGAGAACTGCCTGCACCACGCCGTCGACGACGTCCGCGAGCGCGGCTGGGCCCACCACATCCAGCGGCTCATGGTGCTCGGCAACTGGGCGCTGCAGCGCGGCTACGACCCGCACGCCCTCAACGACTGGTTCATCGACATGTTCGTCGACGGGACGCCGTGGGTCATGCCGGCGAACGTCGTGGGCATGTCGCAGCACGCCGACGGCGGGATCGTCGCGACGAAGCCCTATGCGTCCGGCGGTGCCTACATCAACCGCATGACCGACTACTGCGGCGGCTGCCGCTTCTCGCCGAGCAAGCGGCTCGGGCCGGACGCGTGCCCGTTCACCGCGGGCTACTGGGCGTTCCTCGACCGGAACGAGACAGCGCTCCGCAGCAACCACCGGATGGCTCGCTCGCTCTCCGGCCTGCGCGGGCTCTCCGACCGCGAGTCGGTCGTCGCCCAGGAGCGCGAGCGGCCGCCGCTGTGACGAGCGCCCCTGTGTCGCCGCGCGCCGCCCCGCCGCTGCCGCACCACCCGGTGACCTTCCACCGGCAGCGCGACGTGATCCTGCTGCACTGGCGCGTGGAGCCGGGCCTCGTCGCGCCGCTCGTCCCCGCCGGCTGCAGGCCCGAGGTCTTCGACGGGTCGGCGTGGGTCGGGCTCGTCGCCTACGTCTTCGCCGACAGCACCGTCCCGCCGCTGCCGCCGCTCGGTCGGCTCGGCACGATGGTCGAGATCGTGGTCGAGATCCTGACCGTCGACGACCGCGGCCGCCGCGGCATCGCGCACCGCTCCATCGACACGCAGCACCTCCCGGCCGTCGTCGCAGCCCGGCTCGGCATCGGGCTGCCGTACACCCCGGCCCGCGCAGGATCCCGGTGGCTGGGAGACGAGATCGCCTACCGCAGCCGCCGTCGCACCGGGGTCGGCGCGAGGCTGCGGGTGCTGCCCGGCGGCGCGGTCTCGCCCGCGGATCCGCTCCCGGCCTTCCTCACCGAGCGCTGGGGCGTCCACGCCCGGCACCTCGGCCGGACGTCCTGGTGGAGGCTCGAGCACCCGCCCTGGGCCCTCCGGAGCGCCGAGGTCGTCGAGCTGGACGAGACGCTGCTCGCCGCTGCCGGACTCGCGGGTCTGGCGTCGAGGCCGCCCGACTCGGTGCTGTTCACGCCGGGCGGCGACGTCCGGTACTCCCGCGGCTGACGCGCGCGGCGGGGACGGTCAGCCCTGACGGTTCCGCACCAGCTGCTCGGCGTACGACGAGAACCACACGCCCGCGGCCGGTCCGCCGTTGCAGGTGCCGTCGGAGACTCCCGGCGTCTTGATCCAGAGCAGCGCGTCGAGCGCCGTGTCGCCGGAGGTCACGTGCGGCGCCTGCCCGAGGCCGGTGCCGGACGGGTTGCACCAGGTGCCCTTCCAGCCCTGCCCGTTGCGGGAGACGTCGATCACGTAGTGCGCTCCGCCGGTCCGCTCGGACACCTCCGAGGCGAACTCCTTCTCGTCGTCGACGGGGTAGAAGCTCGCGACGTTCGTGAAGAAGCCGCGGGCGTCGGCGATCCCGGCCCGCTTCAGCCGGTCGGCGATGACCGACGGGTCGACCCAGTGGCTGTTGCCCGCGTCGAGGTAGGCCGGGACTCCGGCCGCGGCCAGCTGCTCCACTGCCTTCCTGATGAGCGGGATGCGCGTGTCGGTCTCCTCCGGACAGTTGCTGAGCATGGCGAGCGAGTCGGGCTCGACCATCACGGCGGCGCGGTGCCCCTTCAGCGCGGTGGCGACGGCCTGCGTCCAGCGCGGGTACTCCGAGGCGCTCCAGCCGCCGGCGGAGTAGTCGCCGCAGTCGCGGTGCGGGATCGCGTAGAGCACGAACACCGGGGTGACGCCCTGCTTCTCGGCGGCGCGCACGTTCTGCTTCACGACCTTCGCGACCTCGGTCACGCTGTACTGGTCGCCCAGCCAGATGGCGACCGACGTCGTGGCGATCTCGCGGGCCGCCTCGGCCGCGTCGTCCTTGCCGTCGGCCCGGAGGGTCGAGGCGGCGCGGGCCGCGAGGCTGTCGGGCTGGACGTAGAGGCCGCCGCGGTACAGCTCGCGGTTCGACTCGTTCTGGATCGTCGTCTTCGTCTGGTCCTCCTTCGGCTCGCCGGAGGTGCAGCCGGCCAGGAGCAGCATCGCCGTCGCGGCGACGGCTGCGGCCGCGAGCACGGTGCGGGCAGGACGTCTGCTGCGCGGCTCGCTCGAGCGGAGGTCGGTGCGGCGCTGGGTCATGGTGCCCCGATCGGCGTGGGTGTCAGGTCTGCGTCCCGCATCGCACGCGCGTCTAGTGCATCACGCCCGGCCGGCCGGCCGCAACGTCCCCCGGCCGCCTGGGCGACCCCCATCCTGCGCGAGTACGACGAGAGCATGACAACGACTCTGCTCATCCTCGCCTCCGACCACCGCGACAGCCTGGAGCGCGACCTGTACGAGCTGACGGATCCGCCGACCCCCGCCGAGGCCGCGCGGATCAGCCAGGACAAGCTGACGGTGTACCAGGCCCTGGTCGATGCGGCTCCCGAGCTGCCCGAGGGCGTGCAGGCCGGGATCCTGGTCGACGAGCAGTACGGCGCCGCCGTGGCCGAGCTCGCCTCGCGGAGCGACGGGCTGATCAACCTCTCGATGCCCCTCGAGGCCAGCGGCAAGGAGTGGTTCGAGTTCGCCTACGACGACTGGCAGCAGCACGCGCTGTTCTTCGACGGCGACCACGCGAAGGTCCTGATCCGCGACAACCCGGAGTTCGACGATGCCAAGCGCACCGAGCAGGCCGAGAGGATGACCGCGCTGTCGACCTGGTGCCGCGAGAACCGCCGGCCGCTGATCATCGAGCTCCTCGTCCCCGCCACCGACGCCGACCTCGCCCAGGTCGACGGCGACAAGCACCGCTACGACGACGAGCTCCGGCCCGAGCTGACCCTCCGCGCGATCGAGTACCTGCAGGATCACGGGGCGGATCCTGCGATCTGGAAGGTCGAGGGCATGGACAGCGAGGACGACGCCCGCGCCGTCGCCGAGCTCGCCGTGCGCGACGGGCGGGAGGCCTCCTGCATCGTGCTCGGGCGCCACTCGACCCGCGAGGACCTCGACCGCTGGCTCGAGGCGGCCGCCCCGATCGACGGCTTCACCGGCTTCGCGATCGGCCGGAGCATCTGGTGGGACGCCCTCGTCGATCTCCGGGCCGAGACGATCGACCGCGACGAGGCGCAGCGCAGGATCGCGTCGGAGTACCTGGCCTACGCGCGCGACTTCCTGGGGGCGCGGGGGCAGTAGCCGGTCAGCGTCGGCGGGTGCACGCAGCAGTGGGCGGGTCTCCGGAGACCCGCCCACTCTTGCGAACGCCCGCCCACTCGCCCTCAGCGGAGCAGGAGCGAGCGCACCCCGAGCAGGCCCTACGGCGGCCCCATCAGCCACATGATGACGACGCAGGTGACCTGCAGCGCCATGCCCGACGCGAGGCACAGGCGCCGGATCGCCCGCTGGTGCGTGATGCTGTCGACCGCGACGAGCGGGGCCAGCGGCATGATGAGCCGCGGCAGGCTCTGCTGCGGCAGGAACACCGCGAAGAGGTAGAGCGAGTACGAGGTGAGGAACGCCCGGATGTCGAAGCCGAGCCGCCGGAGCGACGGCTTCCGCATGCCCCAGACGAACAGGGCGACCACGCCCAGCACGACGACGATGCCCAGGAGGCCGAGGTAGCGCACCGCCATCAGGAACCACGGCGACAGCGGCACGAAGTGGTCGGGCGTGTAGCCGATGACGCCCTTCCACCACGACATCTCGGTCTTGAGGTAGGCGTCGCTCCGACCCGTGACCGCGGCTGCGACCAGCGGCCAGGCGAGCCCGGCGGCTGCGATGCCGAACCCGGCGACGATGGCCGTGAAGCGCTCCGCCCTCGGGAACTCGTCGGGGTGCTTCCAGAACCGGTGCACGACGACGATCAGCAGTGCGAGCGCCAGCGCGAGGGCCCCGGGGCGGGTGAACGACGCCAGGATCCCGCACCACATCAGCGTGACGTAGCGCCGCTCCATCAGCGAGAGCAGCCCGGCGAAGAGGAAGAACAGGAACATGCTCTCGGCGTAGCCGACCTCGAGAGTGAAGGCCATGGCGCCGAAGCAGAAGAACGTGGTGCCCCAGATCGCTCCGAGCGGGTCGACGCGCATCGACAGGAACCGGTGCAGGGCGAGAGCGGCCAGCGCGCCGAAGACCGTGGCGACGCCGGCCGCGACGGCGCCCGTGTCCCAGCCGGTGATCTGAGCCAGGATGCGGACGGTCCACGGGAACACGGGCAGGAACGCCCACGCGTTCGGCTGCACGGCGCCGCTCGCGGTCTCGGGAAGGACGTGCGGGTAGCCGTGCTGCGCGATGGTCGTGTAGAACCGGGCGTCCCAGACGTTCAGGAATCCGAAGAAGCCCTTGGTGCCGCCGCCGTCGACGTAGGAGTCCGCGAACTGGCCCGGGTTCGTCGCCGCGATCCGGTAGGTGACGAAGAGCAGGAGCGTGGAGAACACGCGAGACAGGCCGTAGATGACGAGCACCGCACCCCAGGCGGGGAGCCGCTGCGCCGCCTGGAACAGCCGCGACGGCACTCGGGCGGGGTCGGCGAACGCGACCCGGGTCGTCGCGACGTCTCTCTCCAGCACTCCTCATTTTATTCACGCTTGTCTGGGAGGAGTCATCCACCCCAGGATGGAGTCAAGGAGGCACCATGGTCGGATTCACCGGATTCGCGAGCAGACGCCGCGTCGATCCCGCTCTTCCCCCGGGGCAGTACCTCGAGCGCGGCTTCCCCGTGCTCTCGGCGGGGCCCACCCCGAACATCAAGCGCTGGGAGCTGCAGGTCGCGACCGAGAACGGCGCCCGCTCGTTCTCGTGGGACGACTTCCTCGCCCTCCCGCAGGAGGACGTCGCCACCGACATCCACTGCGTCACGAGCTGGTCGAAGCTCGGCACGCACTGGAAGGGCGTCTCGCTCGACACCCTCTTCGACGGCCTCGAGACGTCGCACGAGTTCGCGATGGCCCGCAGCTACGGCGGCTACACGACGAACCTGCCGCTCGCCGACCTGCTCGGCGGGAAGGCCTGGATCGTCCACGCCTTCGAGGGCGAGCCCCTGGCGCCCGACCACGGCGGCCCGGCCCGGCTGTTCGTGCCGCACCTCTACTTCTGGAAGAGCGCGAAGTGGGTGCAGGGCATCCAGACGATGCCGCAGAACACCCCCGGCTTCTGGGAGGGCCTCGGCTACCACGCCCACGGCGACCCGTGGAAGGAGGAGCGCTACTCGTGACGACGGGCTGGCGCTCGGCCGTCTGCGTCGAGACCCGGCTCGAGACGCCCACCGCGAGGAGCATCCGCCTGCGCGTCGACGACCTCGACGAGGTCCTGCCCGGCCAGCACGTCGACATCCGGCTCACCGCCGACGACGGCTACCAGGCCGTGCGCTCCTACTCGCTGTCCGCGGGCCCCGACGGCGGCCCCTTCGGTCGCCCCCTCGCGAGAGACGAGGTCGAGCTCACCGTCGAAGAGCTCGAGGGCGGCGAGGTGTCACCGTATCTCGTCGAGGGCCTCGAGCCGGGCGACCCCGTCGAGATCCGCGGTCCGATCGGCGGCTGGTTCGTCTGGCGCCCGACCGACACCCGGCCGGTGCAGCTCATCGGCGGCGGCTCCGGCGTGGCGCCGCTCATGGCCATGATCCGCGCCCGCGTCGCCGCCGGCCGAGGGCCCGAGTTTCGCCTGCTCTCCTCGGTGCGCACGCCGGAGTCCGTGTACTACCGGGCCGATCTCGACGAGTTCCAGAGCGCAGGATCCCTCCGGCTCGACACGGTCTACACGCGCGAGGCCCCGGCGGGGTCGCCGCGTCCCGCCGGCCGGCTGTCGGCGGCCGACCTCGAGTCGTCCGTCCTCCCGCCGGAGGCCGGCGCCGCGTTCTTCGTCTGCGGCCCGAACGGCTTCGTGGCGCACGTGACGGATCTGCTCACGGCGCTGGGCCACGATCCTGCGCTCGTCAAGACGGAGCGCTTCGGCGGCGCCTGACCCGCCGCTACCGGCCGCCCTCGATCTTCCGGTTGCGCTGGGCCACGCCGGCGGTGCCGTACGGGTAGTCGTCGATCCGCGGCGCGCTCGCGGCCGACAGCGTCTCGACCTCCGAGGCGGTCAGCCCGAGCCCCGAGCCGCCGAGGTTGTCGACGAGCTGCTCGACCGTCCTGGCGCCGAGGATCACGCTCGTGACGGCCGGCTGCTCGAGCAGCCAGGCGATGGCGACCTGCGAGGCCGTGGCGTCGTGATCCTGCGCGATCTTCTGGACCGCGTCGAGGATCTCCCACGTCCGCGGGTCGGAGTTGCGCGCCTCCCAGGCCTCCATGCCGCGCGTGGGGTTCTCGCCGAGGCGCGAGGCTCCGGTGGGGGACTCGTCGCGCTTGTACTTGCCGGTCAGCCAGCCGCCGCCGAGGGGCGACCAGGGCAGGAGGCCGATGCCCGCGTCGAGCGACGCCGGGACGATCTCGTGCTCGATGTCGCGGACCAGGAGGCTGTACTGCGGCTGCAGGGTGACCGGCGGAACGAGGTCGAGGGCCTTCGCCCGGTGGACCGCCTTCGTGAGCTGCCAGCCGAGGTAGTTCGAGAAGCCGTAGTAGCCGATCTTGCCCGCGGAGACCGCGTCGTCGAGGAACCGCAGCGTCTCGTCGATGGGCGTCAGGGCATCCCACGCGTGCATCTGGTAGAGGTCGATGTGCTCGACTCCGAGCCGGGTGAGCGAGGCGTCGAGCGCGCTGCGGAGGTGGCGCCGCGACAGCCCGAGGTCGTTCGGACCCTCGCCCATCGGGAACCGGCCCTTCGTGGCGAGCACGACCTGCTCGGCCTCCGTCGGGTGCGACGAGAGCCAGTGGCCGATGATCGTCTCCGAGACGCCCGACGAGTACACGTCGGCCGTGTCGATGAAGGTGCCGCCGTGCTCCACGAACGTGTCGAGGATGGTGTGGGAGGTGACCTCGTCGGCTTCTGCGCCGAAGGTCATGGTGCCGAGTGTCAGCTCCGACACGATCGTTCCTGAGTTTCCGAGTCGTCTGTAGTCCATGCCGCTCACGCTAGACCGTGAGCGCTCACGCGTCCGGCCGGATGAACCGGTTTTGCGATTCGTCTCAGCGCTTGCGCCGCAACCGGCCGAGCAGCCCGCGGGCGCGGCCGCTGAGCTCGTCGGTGTAGTTGTTCGAGACGGTCATCGACAGGGTGCCGGGGTCGGGCGCCGTCACGAGGTCCGGCAGGATGTCGACGACGTACGCCGCGCGAGCCTCCCGCGTCGACCGGAACGTCAGCCCCAGCTCGCGGGCGTCCGCCGCCAGCAGGCCGAGGGTCTCGTCGTTCGTCACATCGGCGGCGTAGGCGAGGCGCAGGATCCCCGGGCTCGTGATCCCGGCAGCCGCCCACCCGGCCGCGAGGTCGACGAGGCTCCCCGCGGGCAGCAGCCCGAGGATCCGGCCTGCCTCGGCCGTGCGGATCTCCGCCAGCGCCCTCAGCGTGCGGTCGTCTGCCATGGGACAACTCAATCACGCTCGAGCGCCGACCTGATGCATGACATTCGGCGGAGGAGGGCCCCCGATCCGCATGGAAGCGGGCCCAGCGCGAGAATCTCATGCACTAGCGCGGCCGGTACTCCGCAGCCATCGGGCAGTCGAACGGCCGGCGCGCGGCCAGTCCGACCCGGTTGAGGTAGGCGATGACGATGCCGAAGGCGTTCGGGAGGGTCGTCTCGGTGTAGGGCACCCGGTGCTCGGCGCAGTGCTCGCGGACGATCTTCGACGCGGCCTTCAGGTGCGGCCGGGCCATGCTCGGGAACAGGTGGTGCTCGACCTGGTAGTCGAGGCCGCCCATGGCGACCGTCATGAGGCGCCCGCCGCGGATGTTGCGCGAGGTGAGCACCTGCTTCGACAGGAAGTCGACGCGGCTCGACTCGGGGATGATCGGCATGCCGATGTGGTTCGGCGCGAACGACGAGCCCATGTAGAGGCCGAAGATGGCGAACTGCACGCCGATGAAGGCGAAGGCCATGCCGAGCGGCAGGAACCAGAAGACCAGGCCCAGGTAGACGGCGAAGCGGACGGTGATCATCGTGATCTCGAGCGAGCGCTTGTCGACCTTCTTGCGGCCGAAGACCGTCTTGTACGACATGAAGTGCAGATTGAAGCCCTCGAACAGCAGGATCGGGAAGAACGCGTAGCCCTGCTTCTGCGTGAACAGGCGGCTGAGCCCCTTCTGCTTGACGGCGTCCTGCTCGAGGAACGAGACGGTGTCGTACTCGATGTCGGTGTCGCGGCCGATGGTGTTGGGGTTGCCGTGGTGCTTCGTGTGCTTGGAGGTCCACCACGAGTAGCTCATGCCGACGATGCCGGAGGCCAGCACGCGGCCGACCCGGTCGCTCGTCTTGCCCGACTCGAAGACCTGGCGGTGCGCCGTCTCGTGCGCGAGGAACGCGTACTGGGTGAAGATGATGCCGATCCCGGCGGCGATGAGCAGCTGGAACCAGCTGTCGCCGAGCAGGAACGATCCCGCGACCGCGCCGGCGAGGCAGGCGGTGACGACGGCGAACATGGCGATGTAGAAGCCGGTCCGGCGCTTCAGGAGGCCCGCCTCGCGGACGCGGGCGAGCAGTGCCGTGTAGGTGCTGATCGGCTTCGAGGTCTCGCCGTGCGTGGTTCCGCGGAAACCGGCGGGCAGCTCGGCGCTGTTGATCGAGCGGGCGACGACAGGGGTCGTCGGGGGTGCGAGGACGGACAAGCCGGTCTCCCTGAATTCGGGATCGACTTCTCAGTCGGAGGTGATGAGCGAGCGCTCCATGCAGATGCCTGAAGGTATCCCGCGCGGCTGGGAGCGGAGCGGGAGTTCAGGATCGCGCGCGGTAAACTCGGGAGTCCCCTCACCCCCCGAGAGAAGAATCGTGACGGCCCTTCAGCACGACGCCGAATCCGAGGCGCGCTACTGGCCCGTCCCCATCCTGCGGGCGATCCCTCTCCTCGTGCTGGGCATGGTCACCACGTTCGTGAACGACCACTCGCCGTCGATCGGCCTGACGGTCTTCGGGGCCACCACCCTGGTCGGCGGCGTCGCGCTGGCGGCCGGCTCACGCCGCTTCCTCGACGACGCCTCGAGCCGCTCCATCGCGGTCGTGCAGGGTGCGGTCGGCGTGGTCTTCGGCCTCCTCGCGCTGCTGTTCCGCGGCGGCGGCCTGCCGACGCTCGTGGCGCTCGTCACCGCGTGGGCGGTCATCGCGGGCGTCCTCGAGCTCGTGACCGGGCTGCGTCGGCGTCGACGCTCCGGGCTCGCGCGCGACTGGATGCTCCTCGGCGCCCTCACGATCCTGCTCGCGCTGATCTACCTCCTCGTGCCGGCCGACTACTCCAAGGAGCTCGGCGGCATCGAGAAGATCCGCGGCACCCTCACCTCGTCCACGATCCTCGTGGGCCTGGTCGGCGCGTACGGCGCCCTCGTCGGGATCTTCCTCATCATCCAGGGCCTGTCGCTCAAGTGGCAGACCGGCACGGCCCACGCGGTCGCTGCCGACGAGACGAACAGCATCGACGGAGCACAGACGAAATGACAACACCCAGCAGGCACGAGCGGGTCCGCCCGGCTGAACTCCTCGGGATGTCGGCCGTCTTCGGCCTCTTCACCGGCCTGATCGTGCTGCTCTCGACCCGAGAGATCCGGCTCGCGGCGATCTTCCTGTGCATCGCGTTCATCGTGGGCGTCGTGATCCTGGCGATGCTGTCGCTCGCCTCGAAGCCGAACGCCGACGAGCAGCACGAGATCCGCGACGAGAACGGCCGCGCCAAGGGCCTCCTCGAGCGCGACGACGACTACCCGCGGGGCCACTGACCCGCAGGTCAGCAGGCCCGCAGCCACAGAGCCGCGCAGGCCCGCAGCCGGGCAGCCACAGAGCCCGCAGGATCAGAGGTACCCGACGAGCTCCGGAGCCAGGCCCACATAGCCGGCCGGCGTCAGGGCGACGAGCCGGGCCTTCGCCTCGTCGCCGATGTCGAGCCCCTCGACGAACTCCACGAGCTCGGCCTGACCGACCCGGTGGCCGCGGGTCAGCTCCTTGAGGAGCGCGTACGGGTCGGAGATCTGCGAGCGGCCCGCGGTGATCTCGGCGCGGATGACCGTCTGGATGGCCTCGCCGAGCACCTCCCAGTTGCGGTCGAGGTCGTCGGCCATGGCGGCGCCGTTGATCGAGATCTCGCCGAGCCCGCGGCGGATGTTGTCGAGCGCGAGGAGCGAGTGGCCGAAGGCGACGCCGATGTTGCGCTGCGCCGACGAGTCGGTGAGGTCGCGCTGGAGCCGCGAGGTGACGAGCGTCTCGGCGAGCGACGAGAAGAGCGCCGACGAGATCTCGAGGTTCGCCTCGGCGTTCTCGAAGCGGATCGGGTTGACCTTGTGCGGCATCGTCGACGAGCCGGTGGCCCCGGCGACCGGGATCTGGGTGATGTAGCCCATCGAGATGTACGACCAGATGTCGGTCGCGATGTTGTGCAGCACGCGGTTGGCGTGGGCGACGCGGTCGTAGAGCTCCGCCTGCCAGTCGTGCGACTCGATCTGCGTGGTGAGCGGGTTCCAGGTCAGTCCGAGGCCCTCCACGAACGAGCGCGAGACCTCCCGCCAGTCGAGCTCGGGGGCGGCGACGACGTGGGCCGAGAAGGTGCCGGTGGCGCCCGAGAACTTGCCGAGGAACTCCGACGCCGCGATCTGCGCCCGGATGCGCCCGAGCCGGTACGCGTAGACGGCGAACTCCTTGCCGACGGTCGACGGCGTGGCCGGTTGACCGTGCGTGTGCGACAGGATCGGCGTCGCTGCGTGCTCCCGCGCGAGGCCCTCGAAGAGCGCGATCACCGCGTCGAACCTCGGCAGCCAGACCTCGAGCGCGGCCGCCTTGACGGTCAGCGCGTAGGAGAGGTTGTTGATGTCCTCCGAGGTGCAGGCGAAGTGGGTCAGCTCGGCGACGGAGTCGAGCCCGAGGTCGGTGAGGCGGGCGCGCACGTAGTACTCGACGGCCTTGACGTCGTGGCGGGTGGTGGCCTCGAAGACGGCGAGCTCGTCGATGTCCTTCTGGCCGAAGTCGGCGACGACGGCGCGGAGCGAGACCTTCTGCTCGTCGGTGAGCGGCGACGATCCTGCGAACGAGCGGTCGGTCTGGTCGATCAGCCACTCGACCTCCACGTGGACGCGGGCCCGGTTGAGCCCCGCCTCGCTGAGGTGGTCGCCGAGACCCTCCACTGCCGGACGGTAGCGGCCGTCGAGCGGGCTGAGGGGCTGCGGGGGAAGGCTCATCTGGGGGATCCCTGTCGTAGTGCTGGTTCGATCTGCTTGAACAGAGCGGTGGCGGCGTGCTCCACCATGTCGAGGACGGCCTCGAACATGGCGGCATCGGAGTAGTAGGGGTCGGGCACGTCGGTGCCGTCGCCCGCCGGCCGACCGCCGGCGCTCTGCGGCAGGATGCCGCCGGTGCGCCCCGTGCGCCCGTCGCGGTCGAAGCTCAGCAGCAGCTGCACCTTCGACCGCTCGGTCTCGCTGGGAGCCCACGCGCGCAGGATGCGTTCCTGGCCCCGGTCGAAGACCACCACGAGGTCGTGCCGGTCGAAGTCCGCTGCCTCGAACTGCCGTGCCCGATGCCTGGAACCATCGTAGCCGCGCCCGCGGAGGGCTGCGATCGTGCGGGAGTCGGCGCGCTCGCCGACGTGCCAGTCGCCGGTCCCGGCCGAGTCGACGACGACCCGGTCGGCGAATCCGGCGGCGGCCACGAGCGCGCTGAAGACGGTGGCGGCCATGGGGGAGCGGCAGATGTTGCCGGTGCAGACGAAGACGATCCGGAACAGGGCCGTCTCGGCCGCGACCGTCCCGCCGAAGTCCGCCCCCTCGTACGCCATCGGATCAGGCGCGGGCGCGCACGTTGCCGAAGAGCGGGCGCAGGACGATGCCGATCAGCCAGCCGAGCACCGCCAGGACGAGCGCCCCCAGGATGCCCCAGCCGAGGTTGTCGACGGTGAGGCCGAAGCCGATCTGCTCGGAGATCCAGGCGACCAGGAGCAGGAGGAGCCCGTTGATCACGAACGAGATGAGGCCGAGGGTCAGGATGTAGAGAGGGAACGCCACGACCTTGACGACCGTGCCGACGATGCTGTTCACGAGTCCGAAGAGGAAGGCGACCAGGAGGTACGTCAGGATCGTCGGGACGAGCGACCGGTCGCCGTACGGCGTGACGTGCACCCCGGTGACGATGTAGGTCGTGAACCAGAGGGCCACGGCGTTGATGACGAGCCGCACGAAGAATCGCATGGGCACAACTATGCCCACCCCGGCCCCCTGGTGGTAGCCCGTAGGCTGACCGGTGTGACCGCACCCGTCCGCCTCCGCCCCGAGATCGCCGCGCTTCCGCCGTACCGGCAGGGCAAGCAGGCCTCGCCCGACGCCTTCAAGCTCTCGTCGAACGAGAACCCGTTCGAGCCGCTGCCGGCCGTCGTCGAGGCGCTCCACGGCGCCCTCCACGTGAACCGCTACCCCGACGCTGCGGCCGCCGAGCTGCGCCAGGTGCTCGCCGACCGGTTCGGCGTCGGCGCCTCGGAGGTCCACGTCGGGGCCGGCTCCGTCTCGATCCTGTCGCAGCTGCTCCTCGCCGCCGCGCAGCAGGGCGACGAGGTCGTCTACGCGTGGCGGTCGTTCGAGGCCTACCCGGGGCTCGTCACCGTCACCGGGGCGACGAGCGTCCAGGTGCCGAACCTGCCCGACGGATCGCACGACCTCGCGGCGATGGCCGATGCGGTCACCGACCGCACGCGCGTCGTGATCGTCTGCACGCCCAACAACCCGACCGGCGAGATCGTCACCACGGCCGCCTTCGAGGACTTCATGGCGCGGGTGCCCGAGACCGTCCTCGTCATCCTCGACGAGGCGTACGCCGAGTTCGTCACCGAGGACGACGCGGTCGACGGCGAGTCGCTCACCGAGCGCCACCCCAACCTGGTCGTCCTCCGCACCTTCTCGAAGGCCTACGGTCTCGCCGGCCTCCGGGTCGGCTACGCGATCGGCCCGGCCTACGTGCTCGACGCCGCCCGCTCGACCGCCATCCCGCTGTCGGTCACCGAGCCCGGCCTCCGGGCGGCGATCGTGTCGCTGGAGCACGAGGACGAGCTCCTCGAGCGGGTCGGCAGGATCACGAGGCTCCGCGACCAGGTCCGGCAGTCCCTGATCGACCAGGGCTGGGACGTCCCCCGGGCCCAGGGCAACTTCGTCTGGCTCCCCACCGGCGCGCAGACGGCCCACGCCGCCGAGGTCTTCGACCGGGCCGGGATCGTCGTCCGCGCCTTCGCTCCGGAGGGCATCCGGATCACCGTCGGCGAGCCCGCATCTGTCGACAAACTCCTAGGAGCCGCCCAGGAGGTTGTCCGCACCCTCTAGGTGTCGAGTGGCAGGCCCCCGATAGGCTCGTCCCCATGTCTTCCGACGCCGCAGTGTCTTCCGACGCCACAGGGCCAGACGCGCCACCGATCCAGCTCCTCGATCCCGCCGGGGTCCTGCAGGAGAACGACCGGACCGCCGAGTTCCTCCCCGTGATCGAGGCGCTCGACGACGAGTCCCTCCAGCGGTTCCACCGCGACATGGTGCTGACCCGGCGCTTCGACGACGAGGCCGGCAACCTGCAGAGGCAGGGCCAGCTCGCGCTGTGGGTGCCCAGTCACGGGCAGGAGGGGGCGCAGGTCGGCTCCGCCCACGCCATGCGGCCGCAGGACCACGTCTTCCCCTCCTACCGCGAGCACGCCGTCGGCCTCGTCCGCGGCATCGACCCGGTCGACGTCATCCGCCTCCTGCGCGGGACGACGCACGGCGGCTGGATCCCGGAAGAGAAGCAGAACTTCCACCTCTACACGCTCGTCATCGGGTCGCAGACGCTGCACGCGACGGGGTACGCCATGGGCATCGCCATGGACGGCTCGTACGCGACCGGCGACCCGACGCGCGACCAGGCCGTCATCACCTACTTCGGCGACGGCGCGACCAGCCAGGGCGACGTCAACGAGGCGATGGTCTTCGCGGCCAGCTTCCAGACCCCCGAGCTGTTCTTCCTGCAGAACAACCACTACGCGATCTCGGTCCCGGTGGCGACGCAGTCGCGCAGCCCGCTGGTCCGTCGGGGCGAGGGCTTCGGCATCCCGTCCACGCAGATCGACGGCAACGACGTCCTGGCCAGCTACGCCGTGACGCTCCGCGACCTGACGGCGGCCCGCGGCGGCGACGGCCCCCGCTTCATCGAGGCCCTCACCTACCGGATCGGCGCCCACACGACGTCCGACGACCCGACCAAGTACCGCACCGACTCCGAGCTGCAGTCGTGGATCGCGCGCGACCCGATCACCCGGTTCGAGGCGTTCCTGCGCTCGCGCGGCGAGGGCGACGCCTTCTTCGCGGAGGTCGAGGCCGAGGCCCGCGACCTGGCCGAGGACGTCCGGCGCCGCACCCTCGCGCTCGAGCGCCCCTCCACCGACCTCATGTTCGACCACGTCTACTCCGAGGCGCACCCGCGCATCACCGAACAGAAGGAGTGGCTCGCCAGCTACGAGTCCTCCTTCGGAGACTCGCTATGACCGACACCACCACCGAGCAGACCGCCACCACCGCCGGGTCGACCACCGAGGTCATGCCGCTCGGCCGCGCCATCAACGCCGGGCTCCGCCGCGCCATGCAGGACGACCAGCGGGTCGTCATGATGGGCGAGGACATCGGCACCCTGGGCGGCGTCTTCCGCGTGACCGAGGGGCTCAAGGCCGAGTTCGGCGCCAAGCGCGTCATCGACACCCCGCTCGCCGAGTCCGGCATCGTCGGCACCGCCATCGGACTCGCGATGTACGGCTTCCGACCCGTCTGCGAGATCCAGTTCGACGGCTTCATCTTCCCGGGCTTCGACCAGATCACCTCGCAGCTGGCGAAGCTCACCAACCGCCACGAGGGCACGCAGTCGATGCCCGTCGTGATCCGGGTGCCCTACGGCGGGCACATCGGCGCGGTCGAGCACCACCAGGAGAGCCCGGAGGCGTACTTCGCGCACACCGCCGGCCTCCGCAGCGTCAGCCCGTCGACGCCGCACGACGCCTACTGGATGATCCAGGAGGCGATCCGCTCCGACGACCCCGTCATGTTCTTCGAGCCGAAGAGCCGCTACTGGCCGAAGGGCCCGGTCGACCTGTCGTCGCCCGGCGTCCCGCTGCACGCCAGCCGCGTCGTCCGCACCGGCACCGAGGTGACCGTCGTCGGCCACGGCGCCATGGTCTCGGTCCTGCTCCAGGCGGCCGAGATCGCGGCCGAGGAGGGCATCAGCATCGAGGTCGTCGACCTCCGCTCGATCTCGCCCATCGACTACGGCCCGATCCTGTCGTCCGTCCGCAAGACCGGCCGGCTCGTCATCGCGCAGGAGGCCTCCGGCAACGCCAGCGTCGGCTCCGAGATCGCCGCGACCGTCGCCGAGAAGGCGTTCTACTCGCTGGAGGCGCCCGTCCTGCGGGTGAGCTCCTTCGACGTCCCGTTCCCGCCGGCGAAGCTCGAGTCCGTGTTCCTGCCCGACGCCGACCGGGTGCTCGAGGCTGTCGACCGCGCTCTCGCCTACTAGGAGGCCCCTGGTGTCCACCACCATCACCAGCAGCAACGAGTTCCACCTCCCCGACGTCGGCGAGGGCCTCACCGAGGCCGAGATCGTCGAGTGGAAGGTCGCCCCCGGCGACTCCGTCGCGCTCAACCAGGTCATCGTCGAGATCGAGACGGCGAAGTCGCTCGTCGAGCTGCCCTCGCCGTTCGCGGGGACGGTCGACGAGCTCCTCGTCGAGGCCGGCCAGACCGTCGAGGTCGGCGCGCCGATCATCCGCGTGTCGGGCGGGGTCATCCCGCGGACGCCCGCCGACGAGATCCTGGAGGCCGAGGCCGAAGCGGTCGCCTTCGAGGAGGTCGTTCACTCGACCAAGGCCGCCGAGGCCGCTGCGTCCGGCGCACCCGCTCCCGTCGCCGACGAGGGGTCGGGCGCGGTCCTGGTCGGTTACGGCATCACCGGCGCGCACCTGAGCACCCGGCGTCGCCGCCCCACGAAGGGCGAGGCCGACGCCCGCGTGCAGCGCGTCGCCGAAGAGAAGCGGCGTCGCCCGGAGTCGGTCCCGGCCTCGTCGGCTCAGCCGATCATCGTCAAGCCGCCGATCCGGAAGCTCGCCAAAGACCTCGGCGTCGACCTCGCTGTCGTCGAGCCCACCGGCCTCGCCGGCGAGACCACCCGCGACGACGTCATCCGCCACGCGCGCCAGGCCAGCGTGTTCCACAACATCGAGACGCCCGAGTGGAGCGAGGAGCGCATCGAGCGCATCCCGGTCAAGGGCGTCCGCAAGGCGATCGCGTCGGCCATGGTGTCGAGCGCCTTCACCGCGCCGCACGTGAGCCTGTTCGTCGACGTCGACGCCACCCGCACGATGGAGTTCGTCGGCCGCCTCAAGAACTCGGCGCAGTTCGCCGGCGTGAAGGTGTCACCGCTGCTGATCATGGCGAAGGCGGTCATCTGGGCCGTGCGCCGCAACCCGACGGTCAACTCGGAGTGGACCGACCGCGAGATCCTGGTCCGCCACTTCGTGAACCTCGGCATCGCGGCCGCCACTCCGCGCGGTCTCATCGTGCCGAACGTCAAGGAGGCGCAGGCGATGAGCCTCTTCGAGCTGGCCCAGGCCCTCGAGCAGCTCACGCTGACCGCCCGCGACGGCAAGACCCAGCCCGCCGACACGGCCGACGGGACGATCACGATCACCAACATCGGCGTCTTCGGGATGGACACCGGCACGCCGATCCTCAACCCGGGCGAGGTCGGGATCATCGCCCTCGGCACGATCAAGCAGAAGCCGTGGGTCGTCGACGGCGAGGTCCGGCCGCGCATGGTGACGACGATCGGAGCGAGCTTCGACCACCGCGTGGTCGACGGCGACGTCGCGTCGCGCTTCGTCGCCGACGTGGCGAGCGTGCTCGAGGAGCCGGCGCTGCTGCTCGACTAGTCCGTCGCGCTCGCTACACCAGCCCGCGCTGGTAGGCGTAGATGACGGCCTGCACCCGGTCTCGCAGCTGCAGCTTGGCGAGCACGCGGCCCACGTGGGTCTTCACGGTCGACTCCGAGAGGAACAGCTCCGCCGCGATCTCCTGGTTCGACAGCCCTCGGCCGATCGCGACGAGCACTTCGCGCTCGCGCTCGGACAGGGGCGTGACACCCGCAGGATCGGCGCTCGTCTCGGGCATCTTCCCGCGGTAGAGCTCGATCATCCGCTGCGTGATCCGCGGCGAGACGATCGCCTCGCCCGCGGCGACGGTGCGGATGGCCTGCACGAGGTCGGCCGAGGGCGCGTCCTTCAGCAGGAACCCGCTCGCGCCCGCGTTGAGCCCGCCGAACGCGTACTCGTCGAGGTCGAAGGTCGTCAGGATGATGACGCGCGTCTCGGGCTGCGCCGCGACGATTCGGCGGGTCGCCTCGATGCCGTCGAGCCCCGGCATCCTGACGTCCATCAGCACCACGTCGGGACGCAGCTCGGCCGCGCGCGCGACCGCGTCCTCACCGTTCGTCGCCTCGCCGACGACGCGGAGCCCGTCGGCGGCGCCGAGCACCATGGCCATGCCGGCGCGGAGCAGGTCCTGATCGTCGACGAGCAGGAGAGTGATGTCGGTCATCGGGGGTCCTCCGGTGGGTGAGGCAGGGTCATGTGGACGCGCCAGCCGCCGCGGGCGCCGCCGGTCTCGGGGTCGATTCGCGGCCCGGCCTCGACCGAGCCGCCGTGGACGGCGGCCCGCTCGCGCAGGCCGACGAGACCTCGACCGCTGCCGACGGATGCGGACGGTCCGAGGTAGAGGCCGTCGTCGGTGACGTCGACGGTGGTGAGGGTCGCGCCGTAGTCGAGCTGCACGAGGACGCGCGACGGCTGGCTGGCGTAGCGGAGCGCGTTCGTCAGCGACTCCTGCACGGCGCGGAACACCGCCACCTGCAGCGTCGGGTCGCTCGGGGGAGTTCCCTTCTGCTGCACGGCCACGGGCACGCCCGTCGCCCGGTAGGTCTCGATCAGCTGGTCGAGCTCGGCCAGGGTGGGCTGCGGGGCGGTCTCGGGGGCGTCGTCCTCGCGGAGGACGCCGAGCAGCCGCCGCATGTCGCGGAGCGAGTCGCGGCCGACCTGTCCGATCTGCCGCACCGCCTCGCGGGAGCGCTCCGGATCGGTGTCGGCCACGGCGTCGGCGCCGTCCGAGAGCCGCACCATCACCGAGAGGCTGTGGGCGACGACGTCGTGCATCTCGCGTGCGATCCGGGAGCGCTCGGCCGCGGTGGCGAGCCTCCCCTCGGCGTCGCGCTCGCGGGCGAGCTGGGCGGCACGCTCGACCAGGGCTTCGAGGTACCGGCGCCGGTTGCCGATGTCGATGCCGATCAGCAGCGCCAGGAGCACCATGACCAGGATCAGCGACGGCCTCACCCCGCCCGCGGACGTCACGAAGACGAGCCCGAGATACGAGCCGAACGCGGCCGCCGCTGCGATCCAGGCCTGGAGCGTGCCCCGGTAGACCGCGACCGAGTAGATCGCGACGATGAGGGCGACGGCGAGGGTCGAGCCGTCGTGGAACGCGGTCAGCACGCCGGAGCAGACGATCACGACGCCGGCCGTGAGGAGCGGACGACGGCGACGCAGGATCAGCGCGGCCGCGCCGATCACGGGGAACGCGACGAGCCCGTGCACCCACCAGTCGGCCCCGACGAGACCGAGCCCGACGTCGATGCTCTCGAGGTAGCCCGTGAGGAGGGCGAAGGCGGCGAGCAGGATGTCGGCGAGCAGCGCGTGCCGGAGCCAGAACCGCCGGATGAGCCCCGGCGGCCGAGGCAGCAGCAGCTCGTCGGTCATGGGCTCGAAGCTACCTCCTGGAGCGGCAGGCAGCGGTGGTCCTCGCGGACCGGCCGCAGGTACCGCGGTACCGATCGCCGCCTTTTGACAATGATTATCGTTTAGAATAACTTTGCAGAAGGTCGGGGCCCGAGGGCGGCACCCCGCCGCTCCTCCCCGCCGCCCATAGATGGATCCCTCGTGAACCTGCGTCCCCTGATCGCCGTCACCGCGCTCGCCGCCGCCTCCAGCCTCGCCCTCGCGGGCTGCTCGTCCAGCGACCCCGGCTCCGCTTCCGCCGGCGGCTCGTCGAGCGGCGCCATCCGCGTCGTGGCCTCCACCGACGTCTACGGCGACATCGCGTCGCAGATCGGGGGCTCCGCTGTCGCCGTGACGAGCATCCTGACGAACCCGAATCAAGACCCGCACGGCTTCGAGGCCGACGCCAAGACGCAGCTCGCGATCTCGAAGGCCCAGATCATCATGGAGAACGGCGGCGGGTACGACGACTACGTCGACACCATGCGCTCGTCGACGTCGTCGAAGGCCGTCCTCATCGACGCGGTGAAGCTGTCCGGCTTCACGCCCATCGACGGCGAGCTGAACGAGCACGTCTTCTACGACTACCCGACCATGGTGAAGGTCGCGAACGCCCTCGCGGCCGACCTGGCCAAGGAGGCCCCGTCGAAGGCCGAGTCCTTCTTCGACAACGCCGCCGCGTTCAGAGCGTCCATGACGAGGCTCGAGTCGCAGACCGCTGCGCTCAAGGCGGAGCACTCGGGCGACGACGTGTCGTACACCGAGCCGGTGCCCGGCTACCTCTTCGACGCCGTCGGCCTGAAGAACGTGACTCCCGGGGCCTTCTCGCACGCGGTCGAGGAGGGCGACGACGTCCCGCCGCGGGCGCTGAACGATACCCTGAAGCTCATGTCCGGCAAGAAGGTCGCGCTGCTGGCCTACAACGAGCAGGCCTCGAGCCCCGAGACGTCGCAGGTCCAGAAGGCCGCCGAGAAGGCCGGGGTCCCCGTCGTCCCGGTGACCGAGACGCTCCCGAAGGGCGACGACTACCAGACCTGGCAGCAGGCGAACATCGACGCTCTGAAGGCGGCCCTCGCCAAATGATCCCGACCGGTCGGCACCCCGTGCTCCGTCTGCGCGACGCGGGCATGAGCTTCGGCGACCGCACCCTCTGGCGGGGCCTCGACCTCGACGTGCTCCCGGGCGAGTTCATCGCCGTGCTGGGGCCGAACGGGGCCGGCAAGACCACCCTGCTGAAGGCGATCCTGGGCCAGCAGGGCCTGTCGGAGGGCACCATCGAGTTCCTCGACCAGCCGGTGCGCCGCGGCCACCGCAAGATCGGGTACGTCCCGCAGCAGCGCCTGATGGAGTCGGGCACGCCTCTCCGCGCCCGCGACATGATCGCGCTCGGCATCACCGGGCACCGGTTCGGGCTCCGTCGAGAGACGAGAGACGAGCGGCGCAGGATCGACGCCCTCGTCGCCGAGGTCGGTGCCGCCCCGTTCGCCGCAGCCCCCGTGGCGACCCTGTCGGGCGGCGAGCAGCAGCGCGCCCGGGTCGGGCAGGCCCTCGCGTCGCAGCCCGCCCTCCTGCTCTGCGACGAGCCGCTCATCTCGCTCGACCTGCGCCACCAGCGCGGCGTCACCGAGCTCATCGACGCCCAGCGACGCAAGACGGGCGCCGCCGTCGTCTTCGTGACGCACGACGTCAACCCGATCCTCGACGTGGTCGACCGGGTCGTCTACATCGCCGGGGGCCGCTTCACGATCGGCATGCCCGACGAGGTGCTCCGCGCCGACGTCCTGAGCGACCTCTACGGCACCCCGGTCGACGTGGTCCGCACCCTGGGCAGGATCGTCATCGTGGGCAGCACCGAGGGCACCTCTATCGGCGAGGGCGAGCACGACCACGCCCACCACCACGACTCCTCCGGAGACGTCGACCCGGAGGGCCCGATCCGATGAACCTCGACGTCCTCTCGCACATCCTGTCGTTCCAGGACTTCGGCGAGCTCGTGGTGCTCGTCCGCAACTCGCTCATCGCGGGGGCGCTCCTCGGCATCGTCGGCGGCCTCATCGGGCCGTTCGTGATCACGCGGAACCTGCCCTTCGCCGTCCACGGCATCAGCGAGCTCTCGTTCGCCGGCGCCTCCATCGCGCTCCTCGTCGGCGTCAACGTCGTCACCGGCTCGGTGGTCGGGAGCGTGCTCGCCGCGCTGATCATCGGCCTGCTCGGCAACCGGGCGCGCGAGCGGAACTCGATCATCGCGGTCCTGATGCCCTTCGGCCTCGGCCTCGGGATCCTCGCCCTGGCGCTCTACCAGGGGCGCGCGGCGAACAAGTTCGGGCTCCTGACCGGGCAGATCGTCTCGGTCGACAACCCCCAGCTCGGCTGGCTGCTGGCCATCTCGGTCGTCGTCATCGCGACCCTTCTCGTCGTCTGGCGACCGCTCACCTTCGCGAGCGTCGATCCCGATGTGGCCGCCGCCGCGGGGGTGCCGGTCCGCACGCTGTCAATCGTCTTCATGCTGGCGCTCGGCCTCTCGGTGGCCGTGTCGGTGCAGATCGTCGGCGCGCTGCTCGTGCTGTCGCTCCTGGTCACGCCCGCGGCGGCCGCGCTCCGGCTCACCGTCTCGCCCCTGTGGGTGCCCGTGCTGAGCATGACGTTCGCGGTCGTCTCGGTCGTGGGCGGGATCCTGCTGGCTCTCGGCGGCGGTCTGCCCATCTCGCCGTACGTGACGACGATCTCGTTCGCGATCTGGCTGGTCTGCCGTCTCGTCGGCGGGCGCCGCGAGAAGCGGTCGCCGCGTCGTTCCCAGGCGCCGGCACGATCCGCCGCCGTCCCCGAGAAGGCGGAGGCGGCCTCGTGAAGCGCAACACCTGGCAGCGGGAGGCGGTCCGCGGGGCGCTGACCGGCAGCGAGGGCTTCGTCAGCGCGCAGGTCCTGCACTCGGCCCTCCGCGACACCGGCTCGCCCATCGGCCTGGCGACCGTCTACCGCGCGCTCGCCTCGCTGGAGCAGGAGGGCGAGGTCGACGCGCTGCAGCAGGACGGCGAGAGCCTCTACCGCGCCTGCACGCCCGGCACGCACCACCACCACCTGATCTGCCGCAACTGCGGCACCACGGTCGAGATCTCGGCCGACCCCGTCGAGACGTGGGCCAGGAGCGTCGCCGCCGAGCACGGCTTCACCCAGGCCGACCACGTCGTCGACGTCTTCGGGCTCTGCGCGGCCTGCACCGCGGCGGCCCGGCTTGCGTGACGTCGGGCGTGTCGCGTAGGCTAGCTCCTTGGTTGAGTGCTATCTGCACTCATGTGTGCCGACTCCCAGCAGTACTGCTCAGGCAGAGGGCTGACGCGCGCCGACAAGTGACCTTGGGTAGGGCCGCCGTTCTCGAACAGCGCTCCTACGGTATCTACGGAGGAAATCATGGCAGCAACCTGCCAGGTGACCGGAGCCGTTCCCGGCTTCGGACACAACATCTCGCACTCGCACCGACGCACCAAGCGTCGTTTCGACCCGAACGTCCAGAAGAAGACCTACTACGTGCCTTCGCTTCGCCGTAACGTGACCCTGACGCTCAGCGCCAAGGGCATCAAGGTGATCGACGCCCGTGGCATCGAGAAGGTCGTCAAAGACCTCCTCGCTCGTGGGGAGAAGATCTAATGGCAAGGCAGCAGGACGTCCGTCCGATCATCAAGCTCCGCTCGACGGCGGGCACCGGTTTCACGTACGTGACCAAGAAGAACCGTCGCAACAACCCCGACCGCCTCGTGCTCAAGAAGTACGACCCGGTCATCCGCAAGCACGTCGAATTCCGCGAGGAGCGCTAAACATGGCCAAGAAGAGCATGGTTGCGAAGAACAACCAGCGCAAAGAGATCGTCGCGCGCTACGCGACGAAGCGCCTCGAGCTGAAGAAGGCTCTCATCGACCCGAACGGCACCGACGAGAGCCGCGAGGCGGCCCGCGTCGGCCTGCAGAAGCTCCCCCGCAACGCCTCCCCGGTCCGCGTCCGCAACCGCGACGCGATCGACGGGCGCCCCCGCGGTCACCTCAAGGAGTTCGGCATCAGCCGCGTCCGCTTCCGCGACATGGCTCACCGAGGCGAATTGCCGGGCATCACGAAGTCTTCCTGGTAGGTTCTGAGGCGGTTCGACAGGGTCTTGTACCCCGGCGGACCGCCTCACGGCTGTCACCGGTCGTCCGAGCAAGCTAGCTTCCACCAACCCTGTCCGAGGAGGACACACATGGCTGACAAGTCACTGAACCGTACCGAGCTCGTCGCAGCTGTCGCCACCGAGTCGGGCCAGAGCCAGGCCGCCGTGAGCGGCGTCGTCGACGCTCTCTTCGCCGTCGTCTCGAAGAACGTCGCCGATGGCACCAAGGTGACCATCCCGGGCTGGATCGCCTTCGAGAAGACGCACCGCGCCGCTCGCACCGGCCGCAACCCGCAGACGGGTGAGGCCCTCGAGATCGCCGCCAGCGACAGCGTCAAGGTCAGCGCCGGCAGCAAGCTCAAGGCTTCTGTCAAGTAGGTCCGCTCCATCGCAGGAAGGGTTGTCGACGATCGTCGCCAGCCCTTCCTTCAGTTAACGGCGGAGGGCGCTCAGTACGATTGCCGGGTGCCACGCCTCAGCCGTCTCGCCGCGCCCGCGATCCTCGTGGCCGCAGCCCTCGCGGCGCTGCTCGCGGCCCTGGCCTTCGGCGGCGCTGCCGACCGCCTGCCGCTGGCCGACCCGGGTGCCGCGGTGCGCTTCGGCCTCCCGATCGCGACCCTCGTCACCGATCTCGGCGCCGCGCTGACGATCGGGACGCTCGCGCTCGCCTGCTTCGCGCTGACGCCCGAGAGGCCCGAGTGGGGCCGGGCCCTCGACATCGCGTCGGCCGGGGCTCTGGCGTGGACCGTGGCATCCTGCGTGGCCGGCTTCTTCACGTTCCTCAGCGTCTCGAACGTGCGCGTCACCGCCGACGCGCAGTTCGGCCAGTCGCTGGCGTTCTTCCTGACCGGCACCGGGCTCGGGCTCGCCTGGCTGGTCTCGACCCTGATGGCGGCCGCCGTCACGGTGCTGTGCTTCGCCGTCCGGGGCGTCACCCCGGTGTTCGTCGTCGCGCTGATCGCCGCGGGGGCCCTCGTCCCGCTCGCGCAGCAGGGGCACGCCGCGGGCACGGCCGATCACACCAGCGCGGTCCTGGCGCTGGGGCTCCACATCGAGGGCGCGGCCGTCTGGCTGGGCGGCCTCTTCGCGCTGGTGCTGCTCCGGCCCGTCATCGAGAAGGCCCGGCTCGGGCCGGTGCTCGCGCGGTACTCGTCCATCGCGCTGGTCGCCTTCGTCGTCGTCGCCGTGTCGGGTGTCGCCAGCGCCCAGATCCGCGTGGGCTCCTGGAGCGAGCTCGGCTCCCGGTACGGGCTGCTCGTGATCGCGAAGACCGTGGCGCTCGTCGTCCTCGGCCTCTTCGGCGTCGTGCACCGCCGCGTCCTGGTGGCCCGGGTGCAGAACCGGCTCGAGGCGTCCAAGCCGACCTTCTGGTGGTTCGTCACCGCCGAGCTCGCGTTCCTCGGGCTGGCGTCGGGCATCGCTGCGGCCCTCGCTCGCACCGAGACGCCCGTCGCCCAGGCGGCCGTGACCGACACCGCGGCGCTCACCCCGGCGCAGGTCCTGACCGACCAGAGGCTGCCGCCCGAGCTGACCCCGCTGCGACTCCTCACCGCCTGGAGCCCCGACCTCGTCTGGCTCCTGGCCTGCGCCTTCGGGGTCGCGGCCTACCTCGTGGGCGTGGCGCGGCTGCGCCGTCGGGGCGAGAGCTGGGCGCTGTCGCGCACGATCCTGTGGTGCGCCGGCCTCGTCGTCCTCGCCTACGCCACGTCGGGGGCTCCGGAGGTCTACTCGCGCTACCTGGTCAGCGCGCACCTGTCGGCGCTCGTGGTCGTGGGCCTCGTCGTGCCGCTCCTGCTGGTGCCGGCCGCACCGTGGACCCTCGCGCTCCTCGCGACGGCGAAGCGGCGCGACGGCAGCCGGGGCCCGCGAGAGTGGTTCCTGATGATCGTGCAGTCGAGGGGCGCCGCGTGGCTGACGTTCCCGCCGATGGGCGCGATCCTGCTCGCCGTCTCGATCTGGGCGTGCGTGTACACGCCCCTGCTGCGCTTCACGGCGACGACCGCGACCGGGCACTTCGCCCTGGTGCTCGGGCTGCTGCTCTGCGGCTGGCTGTTCGCGCAGTCCGTCGTCGGCGTCGACCCGGTGCCCGTCGCCGCGGGGCCGGGGCTCCGCACCGGGTTCGTCGCCCTGGTGGCCGCCGCCGTCCTGGCCCTCGGGCTCGTGCTCGCGTCGACGCGGGGCCT
This sequence comes from Frondihabitans peucedani, assembly GCF_039537585.1. Lineage (NCBI taxonomy): Bacteria > Bacillati > Actinomycetota > Actinomycetes > Micrococcales > Microbacteriaceae > Frondihabitans > Frondihabitans peucedani. The sequence continues at coordinate 401,445 of NZ_BAABAU010000004.1, read as the reverse complement.
GCTGCTCTCCGACTGGTACGGCGCGATGGGCCGCCAGTGGGGAGCGCCGCCGGTCGCGGATCAGCAGACCGGCGGCGTCGTCCTGCTCGTCGTGGGGCTCGTCGCGTGCGCCGGCGTCGCAGTGTCGCTTGCGGTGGCGCGGTCTCGGGCGCGCTCCCGCTCGCTCGAGCCGGCCGACCGCTAGACCGCCGCGACCTCCGAGGCGAGGAGCTCGCGGACCATCGGCGCGACCTCGCGGCCGTAGAGCCCGATGCTCGACATCATGTGCTCGTGCGGGAGCAGCCCCATGCTGTAGCGCATGTCGAAGCGGGTCGCGCCGAGCAGACGCAGGTTGCGCGCGATCTTGCGGGCCACGGTCTCGGGCGAGCCGACGTAGAGCGCGCCGTCCTCGGCGGCCGAGGCGAAGTACTGCTCCTTCGTGTAGGGGCCCCAGCCGCGCTCGCGGCCGAGCTGGTTCGTCTGCGCCTCCTGGTACGGGTAGAGGATCTCGAGCGCCTCCTCGTCGGTGGCGGCGACGAAGCCGGGGGAGTGCATCGCGATCGGCTGTGGAGCCTGGCCGAACTGGTCGAGGGCCCGACGGTAGAGGTCGGAGTACGGCGCGAACTGCGCGGGCTGTCCGCCGATGATCGCCAGGAACAGCGGCATGCCGTAGTGGGCGGCCCGGATGACCGACTGGGGCGAACCTCCGACGCCGACCCAGGTCTTCAGGGTGCCGGACTCGGGCCGCGGGTAGACCCACTGCTGGTCGAGGGCGCCGCGCTTGGTGCCGGTCCAGCTGACGGCCTCGTCTTTCAGGAGCTCGGAGAAGAGGTTGATCTTCTCCTCGAAGAGCACCTCGTAGTCGGCGAGGTCGAGGCCGAAGAGGGGGAACGACTCGGTGAACGAGCCTCGGCCCAGGATCACCTCGGCGCGTCCGTTCGAGAGGGCGTCGACGGTCGCGAAGCGCTCGTAGACGCGCACGGGGTCGTCGGACGACAGGACCGTGACGGCGGAGCCCATCCGGATGTTCTCGGTGCGCGCGGCGATGGCGCCGAGCACGACCTCCGGTGCGGAGACGGCGAAGTCGACGCGGTGGTGCTCGCCGACGCCGATGAAGTCGAGGCCGACCTCGTCGGCGAGGACCGCCTGGTCGACGAGGTTGCGGATCGTCTGCGCGTGGCTGAGGTGCTCGCCGGCGAGCGGCGTGGAGCCGGGTCGCTCGGTGACGTCGCCGAAGGTGTCGAGGCCGAGCTGGATCGCTGCCGGGTCGATGTCGGGCACGATGCGGTCGGGATTGGTTGCGGTCGCCATGGTCTCCCCATTTCTATGCGTTTGCATACTACTGCAACACCTCGGGGTCTGTTCTATTCCCCGCGCGGACGTCCCGGGTGCGGGTGCGCGCCTCAGCGCAGGGAGGCGAGGGTCCGCGTGACGGCCCGCGCCTGCTGGATCCTGCGCTCGTACGTCGCGGCCACGACGATCAGCAGGACGCCGCCGACGCCCGCCCAGAGCCACCACGGCACCGTCGTCGACAGCGTCTGGAGTCCGGGCCACAGCTGAGCGAGCGCGTGCAGGATCACCACGACGCCGCCGAGCACGGCGGGTGCCTGCAGGTGCAGCCGCACTCCCGCGAGCAGGACGCCGATGGCGACGACGCCCAGCACGACCACGCGGATCACCTGCACGTCGACGTAGTCGGCCAGGAGCGACGGCACGAGACCGAGCAGGAGCCCCGGCCCGAGGGTCGGCCAGGAGCGTCGCCCGTCGTCCTGTCGCAGATCGAGGGCCCCGGTGGCGACGAGGGCCGCCGCGACGGGCACGGTCAGCGCCTCGAACGCGACGTGTCCGGCGGCGCCGAACAGCAGGGCGACGAGCACGAGGAGGGCCGACGCCCCGAGGGCCGAGTGGCGCAGGATGCGCGTGTCCTGTCCCGGGTATCGGGTCGCGGCCGCGACGGACCCGGCCAGCAGCACGGCGGAGGCCGCGATCGGGCGCGCCACCGCGTCCGGCGCCGCCGACACCAGGAACAGCGTCGGCACGGTGACGACGGCGACCGCGGTCAGCGCGGCGACCAGCGGCAGGCTCACGGCCCGGACCTCGAGCCCGCGCCAGAGGACGGCGGCGGCGAGCAGGAGGGCGGCCGAGCCGGCGATCCAGGCATCGGCCGGGCCGAGGGCGTCGAGTCGGACTGCGTCGCCGCCCGCGAGCCCGGACAGGAGCCCGCCGTCGCCGAGAGCCCGGACGACGCCTGTTCCGCCGATGGCAGCCAGGACGGCGACGAGGAGGGGGAGCCGGAGTGCGACACCGCCGCTGACAACCGGCGCCCGCGCGACGAGCGCGGCCGCGAGGCATCCTGCGACGAGGAGGAGCGCGGGTCGGAGTGCGTCGCCACTCCCACCGGCTACGGTGCTCGGCAGGATCGCGACGGCGAGCGCGGCCGAGAACAGCGCTGTGCGCGGATCCGATCCCCGCTCCCCGAGGGCGTCGTGATCGATCGTCTCAGGACGGGCGGCCTGCGCCGGCCGGCGGTCTCGGAGCGCACCGGCCGCGACCACGAGGAGGAGGGTTCCGGCGAGAGGCAGCGTGTACGCCTCGACGAGGGCTGTGGACCGGTCGGCCAGCGACGTCCAGAGCGCGGCGGTCGCGAGGGGGAGCGCGAGCCAGGCGAGGAGGCGGCGCGGTGATCCTGCGGGGTGCGGCGCACGGGGCTCCGCGGCGGTGAGGAGCGCGGAGACCGCGAGCAGGAGGAGCCCCGGCCAGGGGCTCGCCGACGCCGTCGAGACGACGACCAGGACGGCGCAGCCCCCGAGCCCGGTCGCGGTGTCCCAGACGATGCGCAGGCGCGGTGCACGCGACAGCCAGGCGGCCCCGGCGGCGGCCAGCAGGACGACCGCGGCTGCTGCGGCGAGGTCGCCTCGGAGGTCGAGCTTACCGGCGGAGGCGCTCGCAGACACGAGGAGCGCGACCGGGGTCAGGAGGGCCGCGAGCCCCCGCTCGAGCCGACGGCCGGCGACGGGCAGGGCCAGCCACAGCATCCCGAGGGCGCCGAGGGCGGCGAACAAGGCGGGCAGCGCCCACGGCGCGAGGACGACCTCGTCTCCGCCGCCGAAGAGCGGGAGAACGGCGAGCGACGCCACGCCGCCGAGAGTCGCGAGGAGTGCCGTCACAGCGAGGAGCAGCGCCTCCGCCCGGCTCACCGAGCGCAGAGCGGCCTGCGGGAGCGCCACGGGGGCGATCGCCAGGACGACGAGGCCGACGATCCCCGTGAGGATGAGCCCGAGCGAGGCGTCGCGCCCGACGGTCGCCCCGGTGACCCAGGTGGAGAGGCGCACCGACGCCACCAGGACGACGACGAGTGCGGACAGCGACAGCACGGAGCGCGCGGCGTCGCGCACGACCCTCGTCATCGGGAGCAGCCGCAGCGACGAGCGGAGCGCCAGGATCGCGGCTGTCGAGGCTCCCAGCGAGGGGAGCCAGAGCGCGTGGGTGGTGCGCGCCGATGTCACGAGGAGCACGGCGGCGGTGAGCGCGCCGGCTGCAGCCACGACCCGCAGCGGCGCCGGGATCCTCGACCGCGCACGAGCTGCCGCGAGCCCGAGCACGACGACGACCGCCAGAGCGATCGACTCCGGCAGGGGTGCAGGGAGGAGGATCGCCGCGTCGAGCACCGCGAGGGCGATCGCGACACCGAGGAGGAGGGGCGGCATCCTGCGCGCGGATCGCGGCGCCCGGTACGGCCGGTGCCCCAGCATCCGCAGGCCGAGGATCACCAGGAGTGCGGCCCCGGCGAGGGCTTCGGGGGCCCAGGGCGCGAGGCGGTCCTCGAGCCCGCCGAGCCCGGGGCGTGGCCAGGGCGTCGTGGCGCCGCGGGCGAAGGCGGGCGCCGTCAGCCAGACGGCAGCCCGGCGCAGGATCGTCGCGCCCGCGATACAGAGGAGAGGCACGGCCAGCACGCCGGCCGCACCGAGGGTGGTGGCTGCTGCTGTGCGGGCAGCGCGCGCGACCCGGGCCCGGTCGGTCCGTGACGCCGCGGCCAAGAGAAGGCCGACGGCCGCCACGCCCCCGGGCGCGAGGGTGATCGTGTCGAGCGGGTGGGGGAGTCTCCAGCCGACGTCGAGCACGGCCGCGGCCAGGGTGAGGCCGACTCCGATCGACGCGATCCTGCTGTCGCTGCCGTCGTCGGCCAGCGCCAGCCAGGCCCAGAGGGCTGCCGCGACGACGAGGGCGAGGGCTCCGCCGACCACGAGACCGGGGAAGGCGCTGAGTGCGGCGACGACGGAGAGGAGGAGTGCGACGCCGGTTACGGCCCGCGTCCAGACGTTCTCGAACGAGTGGGCGCCGATGTCGCTCGGCGCCGGGAGTGCCGCCTGGAACGGGCGCGGTGCGAACCGGACGAGGAGGCAGACGGCTGCAGTCAGGGCCGCGCCGACGAACACGCTCGTCGCCGATCCGGACGCGGCGGACGGGCCCGCCACCGCTCCCGCGCCGATTCCGAAGGCGGCGAGAGGAAGGAGCACGACGGCCGCGACCCGGTACGCGCGGAGCGACGAGTGCCTCCCGACGAGGAGCAGGGCCGCGACCATCGCCGCGGCGAAGACGCCCGTGAACAGCCACCCCGAGAGGTGGTCGCTGCCGAAGAGCCGCTGCGCTCGAATTAGGAGGCCGTCGAGCGCCAGCAGGGTCACCGCGAGGGCCGCGATCCCCTCGGCGGTGCCGGGCAGGCGGCGGCGGAGCGCGTGCGCCGTCGCGCCGACTCCCGCCACGACCCCGAGCAGCAGGACCGCTCGGACGCTGGCCGACGTGATGAGGAAGGCGATCAGCGCGAAGAAGACCGCGGTGACCGACACGAGGACGATCCCCGTCGCGAGCAGCAGGATCTGCACGGTGCTGCGGCGTCGGGCGGGTGCGGCTGGGGCGGGTGTGGGTGCGGGTGCGGGTGCGGCGACGAGGGGTGCGGCTGCGGGGAAGGAGGCGGGGAAGGGCGCGAGGGCGGCGGCGGGAGCAGCGACCGCCACGGCACGGGCGGCCGCGATCCTGCGTGCCTCGGCCTGCCGGTTCTCGAGTCGGATCTCCGTGATGAGCTCGTGCCGCTCCCGGTCGTCGGCCAGGAGGCGGGCGACGTGCTCGAGGAGCCGCGCGGCCGACGGGGTGTCGAGTCGCAGCGCGCAGTTCCGACAGGTGACGCCGGCCAGCTCGCTGAAGCAGGCGGGGCAGAGCGTCGTGTCGGCGAGTGCCTCGGCGCTCGGCGGCCAGAGCGTGGCGTCGGTGTCCATGGGTCCTCCGGGTGGATCCGTGCCCGGCGACGGCCGGGTGTGGCGTCACACTAGTGCCGCGGAAGCCGTCGATTCCCGCCCCAGAGCGGGCGAGGGCACAAGTGCCCCGGGGGCACTTCTGCCCCTGTTGGGCGCCGGTCGAGACGCAGCAGAGGGTTGACCTCACCCCCGAGAGGGGGTAGACAGGACTCTGCATGACAACGCTGTCATAACCGGACGCCGCCCGTCATGCCTGAAGATCACACAGGAGAAGCGACGACGATGTCAGCAGCACGCAGGGGTACACGCAGCGACGGGGCGACGAGGGTGTGGGGCATCCTGCGCCGAGGAGCGGTCTTCGTGACCGCAGCAGCCCTCATGACCACGGGAGGCGCCCTGTCGGCGACGGCCGCGAGCGCGCCACCGGCGGCCTCGAGATCCGGAGGGACGGCCGACTTCCACACCTCGTTCGAGGCGAGAGACGCCCAGCCCCTCACCAGCACCCCGCTGAGCGACCCGGTCAACGTCGTCGGCCGGGCCGCGTTCCCCGTGGGCAGCCTCCTCGGGCACGTCACCGCGGTCGACGCGTCCGCCGAGAACGCCCCCGGCGAGGTCGCCGCGAACCTGGCCGACAACAACCCGGCTTCGAAGTGGCTGGCCTTCTCGTCGACGGCCACCATCACCTACACGCTCGACAGCGCGCAGACCCTCGCGAAGTACTCGCTCGTGTCGGGCAACGACTCGCCCGGACGCGATCCTGCGAACTTCACCGTCGCAGGATCGAGCGACGGCGGCGCCACCTGGACGACCCTCGACACGCAGACGGCCCAGACGTTCGCCGGCCGAGGCGCGACCGACGCGTACACGGTGCAGAAGCCGGCCGCGTACTCGGAGTACCGGCTCGACATCACGAAGAACGCCGGAGACGGCATCACGCAGCTCGCCGACTGGAACCTCTCGGACGGCACGACCGCTGCACCCCCGGCGAGCCCGATGGCGACCGTCGTCGCCGGCGGCCCGGCAGCCGGCCCGAACATGAAGAAGGGCCAGGGCTTCACCGGTCTGAAGTCGCTCCGCTACGCGGGTCAGCACACAGCCGACGGCGCAGCCAGCGCGACCAACGTGCTCTACGACGACCTGAGCCTGAAGGTGGGCAAGCGGACGCAGCTGAGCTACAAGATCTTCCCCGAGCTCGGCGGAGACCTGCAGTACCCGGCCACCTACGCGGCCGTCGACCTGCAGCTCAGCGACGGCAGCCTCGCCAGCGCGAGCGGCTACGCCCTCGTCGACGGGCACGGCGACGCCATCGCCGCGAAGGCGCAGGGGGCCTCGAAGATCCTCTACGCCGACCAGTGGAACTCGGTGCGGATCGACCTCGGCGCCCTCCGTGGCAAGATCGTCACCAAGGTGCTGTTCACCTACGACAACCCGGGCGGCAAGGCGGCGACGAGCTTCCAGGGCTACCTCGACGACATCGCGGTGGCGGACGCTCCGGTCGCGGCGACCAAGGAAGGCCTGGTCGACCATGTCGACACCCGCCGCGGCACCAACTCGTCCGGCAGCTTCTCGCGCGGCAACAACATCCCCGCCGCCGCGATGCCGAACGGCTTCAACTTCTGGACGCCGATGACCGACGCGTCGTCCCAGTCGTGGCTCTACAACTACTCCACGACCAACGACGCTTCCAACCTGCCGACTCTGCAGGGCATCGGAGTCTCGCACGAGCCGAGCCCGTGGATGGGCGACCGCAACCAGCTCGCGATCCTGCCCGCCTCGCCCGGCGCTGACGGCGCCGCACCCGACGCGACCCTGTCGAAGCGCGCCCTCGAGTTCAGCCACGACGACGAGACGGCCCGGCCCGACCTCTACTCGGTGCGCTTCACCGACGGCATGAAGGCGGAGGTCGCGCCGACCGACCACGCCGCCGTGATGCGGTTCACCTTCAGGGGAGACGAGGGCAGCGTCCTCGTCGACCAGGTGGCCGGCACGTCCGGCCTCACCGTCGCCGCCGACGGCACGGTCTCGGGCTGGGTCGACGGCGGCTCGGGTCTCTCGACCGGCGCCAGCCGGATGTTCGTGTCCGGACGATTCGACGCGAAGCCCGTCAGCACCGGTGCTGCCGCCGGCGACCGCACCGCGGCCCGCTACGCGACCTTCGACACGTCGTCCGACAGGACGGTCGAGCTCCGCCTCGCGACCAGCTTCATCTCCGCCGACCAGGCGACGAGGAACCTCGGCCAGGAGGTCACCGGCAGGTCGTTCTCCGCGGTCCGGAAGGCCGCCGCGGCAGCCTGGAACGCGCGCCTCGCCGTGATCCGGCTGAAGGGCGCGACCGCCGACCAGCTCGCCACGACCTACGGCAGCCTCTACCGCCTGAACATGTACCCGAACTCGCAGTTCGAGAACACCGGCACCACCTCGAAGCCCGTCTACCAGTACGCCAGCCCCGTCGCACCGCAGGTCGGCGCCGCCACGGCGACGACCACGAACGCGCAGGTGAAGCCCGGGAAGGTCTACGTCAACAACGGGTTCTGGGACACCTACCGCACCGCGTGGCCCGCCTACTCGATGCTCTACCCGAAGCTCGCGGGCCAGCTGATGGACGGCTTCGTCCAGCAGTACAAGGACGCCGGCTGGATCGCCAGGTGGTCGAGCCCCGGCTACGCCGACCTGATGACCGGCACCTCCTCCGACGTCGCCTTCGCCGACGCCTACATCAAGGGGGTCGACACGAAGGACGCCCTCTCGGCCTACGACGCCGCCCTGAAGAACGCGACCGTGCTGCCGTCCAGCTCGGGCGTCGGCCGGAAGGGGCTGAACACCAGCATCTTCCTCGGCTACACCGCCGACACCACCGGCGAGAGCGTCTCCTGGGCTCTCGAGGGCTACGTCAACGACTACGGCATCGGCCGGATGGCAGCGAAGCTGGCGCAGGATCCCGCGGTCCCGTCTGCGCGCAAGCCCCAGCTGCGCGAGGAGTCGACCTACTTCCTCGCCCAGGCGAAGCAGTACGTCGAGCTGTTCGACCCGTCCATCGGCTTCTTCCAGGCGAAGGACCAGGACGGCGCGTTCCAGCAGTCGAAGGCCGACTACGACCCCGAGTCGTGGGGCGGCGCGTACACCGAGACCGACGGCTGGAACTTCGCCTTCCACGCCCCGTTCGACGTGGCCGGGCTGGCCTCGCTCTACGGCGGCTCGGACGGCCTCGTGAAGAAGCTCGACCAGTTCTTCGCGACGCCGGAAGACGCCGACAAGCCCGGCGGCTACGGCGGGACGATCCACGAGATGCTCGAGGCGCGCGACGTGCGGATGGGCCAGCTCGGCATGAGCAACCAGCCCTCGCACCACATCCCGTACCTCTACGCAGCGGCCGGCGCCCCGTCGAAGACGCAGGCGGCCGTCCGCGAGATCACGCGCCGCCTGTTCGTCGGCAGCGACATCGGCCAGGGCTACCCGGGCGACGAGGACAACGGCGAGATGTCGTCCTGGTTCCTCTTCTCCTCGCTCGGCTTCTACCCGCTCGCCATGGCGTCCGACACCTACACGATCGGCTCACCGCTGTTCACCCACGCCGTCGTCTCGCCGATCGGCGGTCACCGTCTGACGATCGACGCGCCCGAGAACAGCGCGAAGAACATCTACGTGGCGGGTGCTCGGCTGAACGGCAAGAAGCTCACGACGACCACGCTCGACGCGCAGGCGGTCCGGGCGGGCGGCACGCTGACCTTCGACATGACGTCGAAGCCGACCAGCTGGGGCGCCGTCGCGCCGAAGCCGGTCACGACTCCGGTGCCGCTCGTCGACGTGACGAAGGCGGGGAACGCGACGGCCTCGTCGAGCGACGACACCGACATCGCGGCCCTCACCGACGACGACTCGACCACCGCGGTCACGTTCGCCAGTGCTGATCCTGCGATCACCGTGCAGTCGGAGGCCGGACCGGCCACCGTCACGTCGTACACCCTGACGAACGGTGCGAAGGGCTCCTCGCCCTCCGCCTGGAAGCTCCAGGGGTCGTCGGACGGCACCCGCTGGGTCACGGTCGACAGCCGCACCGGGCAGACCTGGCCCTGGCGGACGCAGACGCGTCCGTTCGAGATCGCGCACCCCTCGGCGTACACGCACTACCGGCTCTCGCTCACCAGGACGACCGACGGCGGGCTCCCGACGCTGTCGGAGGTCGAGCTCCTGAGCGACCCGACGGCGAAGCAGACCGGCTTCACGCTCACGCCCCGCTCGTCGCTGAAGGGCTCCGTCGGCACCGAGGTCACCGCCCCGGTCGCGACGGTGTCCGGCAAGACGGCGTCCACCTCGACGGCGACGGTCGACTTCCAGGACGGCCGGGGCCCCCAGGCGGCGACGCTGACCCGGAACGCGCTCGGCAGCTACGACATCTCCGCGAAGCACACGTTCGCGGCGGCCGGCAGCTTCACGGTCGTCGTCACCGTCTCGGACGGGCGCAGGATGGCGTCCACCACGGCGACCTACGCCGTCTCGCGGACGGCGCCCTCGCTCACCAGCGCCTACGACAGCGTCTGCCTGGCCACGGACGGCCACGGCGGGAGCTGCGACGGCGAGGGCAACGCCTTCTCCGCGTCGTCGCTGGCCGCCGACGGGTTCGTCGCCGGGACGACGATGAAGGTGCCGGGCACGGCGCTGTCGTTCGACCTGCCGACCGTCGCCGCGGGGAAGCCCGACAACGCCACCGGAGCGGGGCAGGTCATCCCGCTCGACCTCGGCGACGACGTCACGCAGCTGTCGGTCGTCGGCACGGCGAACGAGAAGCCGCAGGACACGGTGGGCACGCTCACCTACTCCGACGGCTCGACGAGCGCGCTGCCGATCCAGTTCGGCGACTGGACCGGAGCCGCGGCGAACCCGTCCTTCGGCAACATCGTGGTCGCGAGGTCGAGCGGCCGCTACGACGGCGGCTCGCTCGGCGACAGCACGGTGGCGGCGATCTACTCGACGGCACCGGTCACGCTGCCGACGGGCAAGAAGCCGGTGTCGCTCACGCTGCCGGTGCAGACCGGGTCGATCACCTCGACCGGCAGGATCCACGTGTTCGCCGTGGCCACGGACGGCACCCGCGTGTCCGTCCCGGCGCTCGCCGTGACTCCCGCCGCCGACCTGACGCTCCGCCCCCGGGCCGCGTTCCTCGGGTCGGTCGGCACCGTCGCCGGGGGTCGCCCGGGCACCGACGGCTACACCGCCACCGTGAACTGGGGCGACGGCTCGGCGACCACCACCGCGACCGTCTCCTCCTCCGGCGCGTTCTCGGCGGGCCACGCGTATTCCGCGCGCGGCACGTACCGGGTCACGGTCACGGCGGACGACGGCTCCGGCAGCTCGGCCGCGACGCTGGCCGCCACCGTCCGGTAGCGGACACGACCGCGGGAGTCGCTCCCGACCGCCTCCGGAGGTGGTCGGGAGCGACCTCTGTGGTCGGGAGCCGGCCCTGACAGAACGGCACGCCTCCGCGCCGCACAGGACGAGACGGCATTGACGGGTGGCGGCGGGTTCCGGTTCTCTTGGGCAACCCGCGATCCTGCACCCCCTGATGGAGGCCCGAATGACTGCAACCCAACCGTCGACCAGCACGCAGCCCGTCGACACCAAGGGTCTGAAGGGAGGGTCGCTCGGACTGATCTCGAGCGTCGTGGTCGGTGTCGCCTCCACGGCTCCCGCCTACAGCCTGGCGGCGAGCCTCGGGTTCATCGTGGTGGGCGGCGCGACGATCGCGGGGGTCAGGGCTCCGGGCATCATCCTGCTGGCGTTCATCCCCATGTACCTGATCGCCGTCGCGTACCAGGAGCTCAACAAGGCGGAGGCCGACTGCGGCACCACCTTCACCTGGGCGGCCCGCGCCTTCGGCCCGAAGACCGGCTGGATGGGCGGCTGGGGCATCATCGCCGCCGACGTGATCGTCATGGCGAACCTGGCCTCGATCGCAGGATCGTACTCGTTCACCTTCATCGGGTCGTTCGGGCTCCCGCAGGTCGCGGCCCTGTCGTCGAACCCCGTGTGGACCACCGCTGCGGGCCTCGCGTGGATCGTCATCATGACGTACATCTGCTACCGCGGCATCGAGATCTCGGCGCGGATGCAGTACTTCCTGCTGGCGTTCGAGGTCGTCATCCTGATCTTCTTCGCCGTCTTCGCGCTCGTGCGCGTGTACTCGGGCAACGCCGAGTCGTACTCGATCCTGCCGTCGCTGTCGTGGCTGAACCCGTTCCCGCTCGGCTTCCAGACCATCGCCCCGGCCATGCTGACCGCCATCTTCATCTACTGGGGCTGGGACACCGCCGTCTCCATCAACGAGGAGACGAAGGACCCGGAGAAGACGCCGGGCCGCGCCGCGATCCTGTCGACCGTGCTGCTGCTGGTCACCTACGTGCTGGTCGCCGTCGCCACGATCGCCTTCGCGGGCGTCGGAGAGAAGGGCATCGGCCTCTCGAACCTGAACAACGCCGACGACGTCTTCTCGGCGGTCGGCCCGACGCTGTTCGGCGGGGGAGTCGTCGGCTCGATCCTGATGGCCCTGCTCGGCTTCTCGATCCTGACGTCGGCCTCGGCGTCGACGCAGACCACGATCCTGCCGACCGCCCGCACCTCGCTGTCGATGGCCGTGTACAAGGCGCTGCCCGAGCAGTTCGCCCGCATCCACCCGAAGTACCTCACCCCGACCTGGTCGACCGTGGGCATGGGCATCATCTCGTGCGCGTTCTACCTCGTCTTCACGCTCATCAGCGTCGACCTGCTGAACGCCCTCATCGGCTCCATCGGCCTCATGATCGCGTTCTACTACGGCATGACCGGCTTCGCCTGCGTCTGGTACTACCGCAAGACGCTGTTCCAGTCGGCGCGCAGCATCATCATGCGCGGCGTCTTCCCGCTGGTGGGCGGCATCATGCTGCTGTCGGTCTTCGTCTACGGCGTCTACGCCTTTGCCGCGCCCGACTGGCTGACCGACGCGAACGACAAGAACGTGACGATCTTCGGGATCGGCGCCGAAGCCGTCGTCGGCGTCGGAGGCCTCCTGCTCGGGGCCGTGCTGATGGTCGTCTGGCGCGTCATCAAGCCCGACTTCTTCCTCGGCAAGACCCTCACGAAGCGCCAGGACGACTACGTCCTCGCCCCCGGCGACGGAGTCATGGCGAACTTCGGTCTGCCCGACTCGGGCAACTTCCCGACCATGGTCTCGCCCGACCTCTCGAACCTCCCCACCGGCGCCGTCGCGATCAACGCGGAGACGGGTCGGCGAGTGCGCGGCGACCGCCACACCGGCCCCGCCGCCGACACCCGCGAGACGTCCACACCCGCCTCCCCGTCCGACCTCGACGAAAGCAAGTAGCCGCTCCTCATGAAGATCCTCATCATCGGCGCCGGCGGCGTCGGCTCCGCAGCCGTGCGCATCGCCGTCCGCCGCGACTTCTTCGACACCCTCGTCGTCGCCGACTACGACCCCGCGCGCCCCACGGCCCTCGTCGCCGAGGTGGGCGACCCGCGGCTCGTCGCCGCCCGGGTCGACGCCTCCGACTCCTCGTCCGTCGCGGCGCTCATCTCGGAGCACGGGGTCACCCACGTGCTCAACGCCGTCGACCCGCGCTTCGTCATGCCGATCTTCGAAGGGTGCTTCGAGGCGGGCGCCACCTACCTCGACATGGCGATGAGTCTCAGCCACCCGCACCCGACGTCGCCGCACGAGCTGCCCGGAGTCAAACTCGGCGACGAGCAGTTCGCCGCCGCCTCCGAGTGGGAGGCGAGAGGCCGGCTCGCGGTCGTCGGCATCGGCGTCGAGCCGGGCCTGTCCGACGTCTTCGCCCGCTACGCCGAGGACGAGCTGTTCAGCGAGATCGACGAGCTCGGCGTCCGCGACGGCGCGAACCTCGTCGTCGAGGGCTACGACTTCGCCCCGTCGTTCTCCATCTGGACCACCATCGAGGAGTGCCTCAATCCGCCGGTGATCTTCGAGGAGGGCAAGGGCTGGTACACGACGCCGCCGTTCTCCGAGCCCGAGGTGTTCGACTTCCCCGAGGGCATCGGCCCGGTCGAGTGCGTCAACGTCGAGCACGAGGAGGTGCTCCTCATGCCGCGCTGGACCAAGGCCAAGCGCGTCACCTTCAAGTACGGCCTCGGCAACGAGTTCATCGAGGTGCTGAAGACGCTGCACATGCTCGGGCTCGACTCCACGAAGCCTCTGGACGTCAAGGGCGTGAAGGTGTCGCCGCGCGACGTCGTGGCCGCGGCGCTCCCCGATCCTGCGACGCTCGGCGACCGGATGAGCGGCAAGACCTGCGCCGGCGTCTGGGTGCGCGGCACCGGCAAAGACGGCCAGCCTCGCTCGACGTACCTCTACCACGTCGCCGACAACGAGCAGACGATGGCCGAGTACTCCTCCCAGGCCGTCGTCTGGCAGACCGCCATCAACCCGGTCATCGCGCTGGAGCTCCTGGCGAACGGCACCTGGACGGGCACCGGCGTGCTCGGCCCGGAGGCGTTCGACGCGAAGCCGTTCCTCGAGCTCCTCGCCGCCGACGCGCCCGCCGGATACGGGTCGCCGTGGGGCATGGAGGAGAAGCCGCTGTAGGGGCCGCTCGGTTCGGGAGGGCAGGATGGGGGCGTGCCCGACGCCCTGTTCCTGCCTCCCGACCTCGTCGGGCGCTGGGCGTTCGAGCGGATCGTCGACGACCGCCGCGCAGGATCACGCCTCACCGCGACGGGGTCGGCCGTGTTCAGCCGCACGGGCGAGGCGGCCATCGCCTGGTCGGAGCAGGGCGTGCTCCGGCTGCCCGACGGCGAGGTGCCGGTCGAGGCCCACCGCGTCCTGAGGCTCGATGACGCCCGGTCGTGGACGGTCGACTTCGCGGACGGCCGCGGCTTCCACCCCTGGGCCGTCGGGGCGCCGCTCGTGCACGACTGCGCGCCGGACGTGTACCGGGGGCGGCTCGATCCTGCGCCCTCGGGGTGGACGATGCGCTGGGAGGCGGCGGGCCCGGCGAAGGACTACGTGATCGAGACGACCTACCGGCGCGTGTGACGACCACGTAAACCTTTGGAGAGGCTCGCGCCCGGCACGGAACTCACTGGGTACTCTGCTGGGAGACCCCTCAGAAGGGGGTAGACGACCTCTCCACAGACGGGTGAACCATGAGAATCCGAAAGTCGACGACGACGATCGCCGCAGCCCTGGCACTGACCCTGGGGGCGACCCTGTTCGGTGCGTCCTCCGCGCAGGCGGCCAGCCCGGTCAACCCCGGGCGCGGCAGCAACGGGCAGCTGCTCCAGCCCCGGACGCAGTTCACGATGGCCCCCGACGGCTCGAGCGGTGCCACCCAGGGCGGCGAGGGCATCCCCAACATCGACAGCGTCAAGAAGACGATCGCCACCTACTACGGCGACCCCGGGACCGGCATCGCGTCGAAGACGTCGTCGCCGTACATCAGCGAGATGACGCGCATCGTCGCGCAGCAGTCGCGGTCGCTGACCTCGATCTACCGCACCGCGATCAACCAGCACAAGAAGCCGGCCATCGTGTTCGACGCCGACGACACCACCCTCATGACGTACGACATGGAGGTGGCCGACATGCACTTCACCTTCGATCCGGCCGAGCAGGACGTCTGGGTGCAAGACCAGCGCTTCCCGGCCACACCCGCCATCGTGTCGCTGGTCGCCCAGGCTAAGGCCATGGGATTCACGATCTTCGGACTCACCGGGCGCAACGACGACCAGAAGGCCGCCACCCTCGGCAACCTCCGGAAGGTCGGCTACGGCGACGCCTTCACGGCCGACCGCTTCTACACGAAGTGGACCGGCAAGGGAGCCTCGCAGCAGCCGTCCTACGTGACGTGCGCCGCCGCATCCTGCACGACCGTCGAGTACAAGGCGCTCACCCGCAAGCACATCGAGAGCCTCGGGTACGACATCACGCTGAACGTGGGCGACCAGTGGTCCGACCTGCAGGGCGGCTACGCCGACCGCATCCTGAAGCTGCCTAACCCGACGTACTACCTGCCGTCGGCCGACCTCCCCGGCGTCTCCGAGCCGCGCCTCGCGCCGCGCACGCACTTCATCATGAAGGCGGACGGATCCTCGGGCGCGACCCAGTCGGGTGAGGGCATCCCCAACATCGACAGCGTCAAGAAGACGATCGCCACCTACTACGGCGACCCCGGCACCGGCATCGCGTCGAAGACCTCCTCGCCGTACATCTCCGAGATGAAGTCGATCGTCTCGAAGGAGGCCTACCGCGTGGCCGGCGAGTGCTACGTCGCCTCGAAGCGGCACCAGAACCCCGCCATCGTGATCGACGCCGACGACACCACCCTCTGGACCTACGACATGGAGGTGGCCGACATGCACTTCACGTTCGACCCCGCCGAGCAGGACGTCTGGGTCCAGGACGAGCGGTTCCCCGCCACGCCCTCGATGACCACCCTGGCCGCCGTCGCGCAGAAGGCCGGCTGCACGCTCATCGGGCTCACCGGGCGGAACGACGACCAGAAGGCCGCGACGCTCGGCAACCTCGCCAAGGTCGGCTACACCGGGTTCACACCGGCGAACTACTACACGAAGTGGACCGGCGTCGGCGCCTCGCAGAAGCCGTCGTACGTGACCTGCGCCACGGCGAAGTGCACCACGATCGAGTACAAGTCGCAGACCCGGGCGCACGTCGAGTCCGCCGCCGGCGGTCACTACGACATCGTGGCGAACTACGGCGACCAGTTCAGCGACCTGATCGGCGGCCACGCCGGCCGGGCCGTGAAGCTGCCGAACCCGACGTACTACCTGCCGTAGGCGGCGCTGGCGCGCTGCTGCGTCGGCAATTCAGGATGCAAGCACGCCGGGCCGCGGCGCGGAGGCGCTTCGCGCCCCGCGCCGCGGCCTGCATCCTGAGTTGCCGACGCTTGGGCTGTGCCCGGCGCGCTGCCCGCCGCTACCTCGGCCGCGCGCTGCTGCGTCGGTAATTCAGGATGCAAGCACCGCGGGCGGCGGCGCGAGGCGCTGCGCGCCCCGCGCCACGGCCTCCATCCTGAATTGCCGACGCGCGACGGAGCGCAGCCCCGCAGACCTACGCCGCCCGCGACGCCTCGCGCCGCCGCGACGGCAGCGCGGCGCTCAGCGACACCTTCTTCGAGTACTCGATCGACCCGAACCGGAACAGCCGCACCGCCACCCGCAGCACCACGAATCCGAGCACGAACTGCTCCACGATCACGCCGATCGCCTCGCCCGGCGACAGCGACGAGAACCCGTTCCGCAGCAGCGCGGTCACGGGCGCCGAGTACGGGAACCACGTGAACACCTGCACGATGAGCGAGTGCGGGTCGGACACGATCAGCGTCACCGCGTAGAACGGCACGAAGATCAGCGCCATCATGACGCCGAAGATCTGCCCGGCCTCTTTCGCGGTCGGCATGATCGCTCCGACGGCGACGAGCGTGCCGGTGAACAGGGTGAAGCCGCCGATCAGCAGCAGCGCTCCGACGATCATCTGCCACGGGTCGACGTGCAGGTTCGCGAGGTCGAGCTCCGGCAGGTTCAGCGACGTCCTGAAGAAGAGGTAGCCGACCACCACCGGCAGCGCGAACACGAGCATCTGCACGATCCCCACGATGAACAGCGACACCACCTTCCCGACGATCAGCGTCGTCGGGTTCAGCGTCGTCAGGATCATCTCGGTGACCCGGTTCTCCTTCTCCTCCAGTGTCGAGGTCAGCATCTGATTGCCGAGCAGCAGGATCACGACGTAGAAGATCGCCAGGAACAGCAGCGGCGGGATCACGCTCCCGATCCCGCCCGCGACGTTCCCCGAGCCGTCGTAGGCCACGGCCGTGACGGGCACGTCGCCGCGCACGAGCGTCGACAGCCGCGCGTCGCCCACCTTGGCCTCGGCGCTCGAGGTCAGGAGCTGTGTCGCGACCGACGAGTACTTGCCGTTGTCGAAGATCCCGGTGTCGACGCCGTAGACCCTGGTCTGCTCCTTGGCCGGGTTCGCGGGGTAGGCGAAGTAGGCGTCGAGGCTCCCGCGCTTCACTGCGGCGATCGCGGCAGACCCCGAGCTCGCCTTCGTCCCTCCGGCGGCCTTCACGATGGCGGGGTCGATGACTCCCGACGCGTCGGTGTACGAGAAGGTGAACTTCTGGTCCTTCTGCGACTGCACGGTCGAGTCGGTCGACGAGTTCGCGACCACGATCAACGCGACGACGATCCCGATGATGACCGGCACGATCAGGGTCGCGATCCAGAACCGCCGCTTGGTCAGGGTGCGGGTCACCTCGAACGAGATGACGGTGCCGAGGTTGTACCGGGCCATCAGGCGGCCTCCCCTTCGATCGCCGCGTTCTCGTCGCCGTACACCCGCAGGAAGATCTCGTCGAGGCTCAGCTTGCTCGTCTCGAACCCGCGCACCTGCACCCCGCTCTCGACGAGATCGCGCAGGATCACGGCCTCGTCGACCGCCTCGACGACGTCCAGCTCGGCGTAGTTCCGCTCGCGCGTTGTCACCCGGTAGTGCGGCGAGTCGGGTACCTCACCCGAGTACCGCAGGCGGATCGTGGTCCCGCCGAACTGGTCCTGGACCTCGGGAATCGTCCCGTACGCCTCCGACCGCCCGTTCTTGAGCAGGATCACGCGGTCGCAGAGCCGCTCGACCTCCTCCATCTGGTGCGTGACCATCAGCACGGTCGCGCCGGCCCGCTTCTGCTCCTCGATGATGTCCATCAGCAGGCGGCGGTTGACGGGGTCGAAGCCCTTGGTGGGCTCGTCGAGGATGAGGAGCTCGGGCTGGTTCATGATCGTGACGCCGAGCTGCACCTTCTGCTGCTGCCCGCCGGAGAGCTTGTCGAGTCGCACGGCGGCCTTCTCGGCGAGGGAGACGCGCTCGAGGTAGGCGAGCGACCAGGCCCGAGCATCCTGCTTTCCGAGCCCCTTGAGGCGGCCGAAGTAGGTCATCACGTCGATGACGGACTCCTTCTTGTAGAGGCCGCGCTCCTCGGGCAGGTAGCCGAGGCGGCTGCCGCGCTCCGGGCTGAACGGCCGACCGTCGATGTGCAGGATGCCCGCGGTCGGCTCGTAGATGCCGAGGAGCGCCCGGATCGTGGTGGTCTTGCCCGATCCGTTCGAGCCGAGGAACCCGAAGGTCTCGCCCGCGCGGATCTCGAACGAGAGGTCGTGGATGACGGTCGTCCGCCCGAAGTCCATGCGGAAGTCCTGGATGCGGACGATTGGTTCGGTCTGCCGGTGATCCATGGCCCCGACCCTACTAGCGGCCCGATGCCGCCCAGAAGGCCCGTGGGCACAAGTGCCCTATGCGCCTGACACTGCTCATGATGCGGTCGCTGTCGCCCGCGGACCCTGCCGCCAGTCGACCCCGGGTGCGGCCTCGCCCGACCCGCGCTCGACGAGACGCACCGGCAGGATCACGCCCTCGCCGCTCGGCTGCCGGTTCTCGAGTGTCTCGAGTGCCAGCCGTGCCGCACGCGCGCCCATCTCGACGGGGTCGTGCGAGACGACGGTCACGCCGAGGACGTCCGCCAGGTCGAAGTCGTCGAACCCGACGAGGGCGGGAGCCGACGGGAGCTCGCGGAAGGCGGTCAACGCTCCGATGGTGACGCGGTTGTTGCTGGTGAACAGGGCGGTCGGCGGATCGGGGAGGGCGAGGAGCTCGAGGGCGGCTCCGCGGGCTCCGGCGGCGTCGTGGAGGTCTTCGCGGACGAGTTCCCGCGGATCCTGCGCTCCCGCTCCCCGGGCCGTGTCTGCTTGCTCGGCGGCTCCCGCCAGCGCGTCGAGGTAGCCGTCGAGGCGCTGCAGGTGCGTGGGCAGGCGCGAGAAGTCGCCGATGAAGCCGATGCGGCGGTGGCCGGCCGCGAGGAGGTGCTCGGTCGCCAGACGGGCGCCCGCGCGGTTGTCGAGGACGACGCTGTCGGCCGTGAGGCCCGCGGCCGGGCGGTCGACGAAGACCACGGGGATCCCGCGATCCTGCGCCCTCGCGAGGGACTCGTTCGACTCCTGCGTCGTCACGACGATCAGCGCGCGGACCTGCCGGGCCACCATCTCGTCGACCAGCAGGCGCTCGCGCTCGCCGTTCTCGTCGGTGGACGACACGACGAGCTGCAGGCCCTCGGAACGGAGCTCCCGCTCGACCCCCTTCGCGAGTGACGAGTAGAACGGGTTGGCCAGGTCGCCGGTCACGAGGCCGATGAAGCTGGAGCGGATGCCGCGCTTCAGGAGCGACGCCATGCTGTTGAGTTGGAATCCGAGGTCGAGGGCGGCCTGAGCGACGCGCTGGCGCGTGGCCTCGGCGACGTGCGGCTCCCCGTTGACGGCGCGCGAGGCGGTCTTCAGGCTCACCCCGGCACGCTCGGCCACGTCGAGGAGCGTGGCAGGGCTCTTCGGGCTCGTCACGTCGGTCGCTCCTCGGCTGTCGGGACCGTCAGTATGGCAGGGCGGCCGGTGCTCGATGCTGGTGCTCGGCGCTGCTGCGTGCCGCTGCTGCGCGCCGCGACGCTCAGCGCGGCGTGATCGTCAGGCGGTTGTCGGAGCCGATCGTGACGAGGTACTCGACGTCGAACGGCACGGCCTGGTCGATCGTGTAGGTGTGCCCGTCGTACAGCGACTGCGCGCCGACCCTCAGGTGCGCCCTGCCGCCGGCGTCGGCGACCAGCCAGACGCCGGAGGTGGCCGTGGGGCGGAGCGCGACGGCCGGGTAGGTGGTCATCGTCCAGGTCGGCTCGCCTGTGAGTCGATCGTCGACCTGCTGGCCGAAGGGGCAGCCGGACGGCAGCAGGACCCGCTGTGGAAGACAGGTCGTGCGGAGGTAGCGCGTCACGTCGGTGCGGACCTTGCTGACGAAGCTCGCCTTCGGCTCGACGTCGACGGTGGCCTTCGAGACGGAACCCGGCGAGGCCGCGACGGACGTCACGGCCCGCGCCGTGAGGTAGGTCGTGTCGTGGGCGAGCTCGAAGACCGCGGGCGCGAGGACGGTGTAGCGGGCCGCGAGATCGGCGCCCTTCGCGCGGATGTCGACGCCGTTGGCCGTGAACCGGGGGTCGTGCGACGGGGTGATCTCGATGGAGGCCGTCGGCGGCGTCTGGAACGACCAGCTGCTGAACAGGCCCCCGAACACGCCGTCGCGGGTGACTGCGAACGAGGCCCGGCGCTGAATGCCGTCGGCGGTGAAGGTGGCGGCGACGACGCGGCCGCCTCGGGCCGTGGGCAGGTCGGACGCGATGCGCACGTCGTCGATCCTGCCCTCCTCCGACACGGTCAGCAGGACGTCGTCGGGGCCGGGGGTGACGCCGGCGAACGCGAGCGCGCTCGTGGTGTCGCCCCGGTCGAGGGCGTCGAGATAGCCGCGGACGAAGCCGGGGGCGCTGTAGACGGTGGCATTCAGGATCGCGACGGTCACGAAGAATCCGGCGATCACGACGGCGGCGAGGCCGGCCCAGATCAGGGCGGCCCGCGTCGTGTTCTCCACAGGCGCTGCCACCCTCCCATCCTAGGGATCGGCGCCGCCGCTCGAGGGCCACGGCCCGGACGCCCGGTAGATTGGAGGCATCGAGTCGTCGTGTGCATCGGCTCGTGTTCGTCGTCTGCGGAAGGGGTGTGCGTGAGTCCTCAGCCCTCCCTGTCCGACGAGCAGGCCGCCGTCTACGACGCCATCGAGAACACCCGCGAGCACATCTTCGTCACCGGTCGCGCCGGCACCGGCAAGTCGACGCTCCTCAACCACCTGTCGTGGAACACATCCAAGCAGATCGTCATCTGCGCCCCCACCGGCGTCGCGGCGCTCAACGTCGGCGGCCAGACGATCCACTCGCTCTTCCGGCTGCCGATCGGGCTCATCGCCGACCACGACATCGAGCAGAACGGCGAGCTCCGCAAGCTGCTCAACACCATCGACACTCTCGTGATCGACGAGGTGTCGATGGTCAACGCCGACCTCCTCGACGCCATCGACCGCTCGCTGCGGCAGGCCAGGCAGCGCCGCAACGAGGCGTTCGGCGGGGTGCAGGTCGTGCTCTTCGGCGACCCGTACCAGCTGGCCCCGGTGCCGGGCGACCCCGAGGAGCGCGCGTACTTCAGCGACCACTACCGGTCGATGTGGTTCTTCGACGCTCACGTGTGGGACGAAGCTCAGCTCCGCATCCTCGAGCTCGCCTTCATCCACCGGCAGAGCGACTCCGCGTTCAAAGAGATGCTGAACGCCGTGCGGCACGGGCGGGTCACCGCCGAGATCGCCGGAGCGCTGAACGCCGCCGGCGCGAGGCCGCTCCCGACCGACGGCGGCGCGATCACGCTCGCCACCCGCAACGACACCGTCTCGCGCATCAACAAGGTCGAGCTCGACCGGCTGCCCGGGCGCACCAAGACCGCGAAGGCCGACGTCACCGGCGACTTCGGCGGCCGCACCTTCCCCGCCGACGAGGCGCTCGAGCTGAAGACCGGGGCGCAGGTGATGTTCCTCCGCAACGACTCCGACCAGCGCTGGGTCAACGGGTCCGTCGGCGTCGTCACCAAGATCCGCGACACCGTCTTCGTCGAGATCGAGGGCGAGGAGGTCGAGGTGCAGCCCGCCGTCTGGGAGAAGTACCGCTACAGCTACTCGGCCACCACGAAAGAGCTGAAGAAGGACATCGTGGCCGAGTTCCAGCAGTTCCCGCTCCGGCTGGCCTGGGCCGTGACGATCCACAAGTCGCAGGGCAAGACCTACGACCGGGCAGTCGTCGACCTCGGCTCCCGGGTGTTCAGCGCCGGGCAGACCTACGTCGCCCTGTCGCGGATCACCTCGCTCGACGGCCTCTACCTGACCAGGCCGCTCCGGCCCGCCGACATCATCGTCGACCTCGACGTGCGGCGGTTCATGTCGCAGGCGACGCGGGTGCCCGCGATCCAGGCGGCGCGGGTCGCGGGGGAGTAGCGGCTGCGGCTGCTGCGGCTGCTGCGGCTGCTGCGGCTGCTGCCGCTGCTGCCCTGCTCAGGCGGCGCGGCGGTGGCGGCCGGCGCCGAGGTCCTCGAACAGCTCCTCGGTGAGGCGGTGGGCGACGCCGACCTCCGCGATCACGCTCTCGCGCTCCTCGTCGTTCCAGCCGGCGGCGTCGAGCTGCGCCCGGTAGGTCGACTTGAACTCCTTCGGCTTCGCGATCCCCGCGAAGAGGTAGAAGCCCACCCCGTTCGTCTCGAACCCGAACTGCCGCTGCATGATCGTGCGGATGATCGCGCAGCCCGACAGGTCGCCGAGGTACCGCGTGTAGTGGTGTGCCACGAAGGCCCCGGTGCTCGTCGCCGCGTGCGAGTCGATGCGGTCGACGTAGCGGGCCGTCGTGGCCAGCGGGCTGATGGCATCCTGCCAGTCGTCGCCGATCAGGAACCTCAGGTCTTCACGGATCGCGGGCAGCCGGGTGAGCGCCGGCGAGATGAAGGCCGCAGCGACAGGATCGGCGGCACGCTGCTCGGCGGCGCGCTCGAGAGCGCCGTAGACGAAGTAGTTCTGGGCCACGAGGGCGATGTAGTCGTCGCGCGACGACCGGCCCGACAGCAGGTCGGTCATGAACCGCTCCGATGCGGACGGCGCCGTCGAGCGGATCGCGGTGCGCTCGCGCAGCGCCTCGGAGAACAGGATTGCGGTGGCCATGCGCTCCCTCTCGGCGGGGGTTAGGTGACCCTTACCTTAGCGGGGAGCGCTGAGCGGCACCAGAGTCAGGCGGCGGCGGGCTTCCGGAGCACGACCTTGTCGGTTCCGAAGCCGGTCACGACGAGGAGGAGGCCGCCGAGCAGGTGCAGCAGGCTGTCGGGGGTGTTCAGCGCGAAGATGTTCGCCGCCGTGTGCGCCGCGATGAAGCCGAAGATGCCGAACGCCACGAGCGCCACCCCGATGAGGTTGTTCGCGATCTTCGCCGAGAGGCGGCCGGAGAGTGCGCAGAGCACCAGGATCGCGCCCAGCACCACGTGCACTCCGCTCAGCGCCGCGTTCGCAGCGAACAGGCCGATGAGCACACCGCCCTCGGGAGTCGCGAACGGGTACGGCGTCGCGATGACGAATCCGAGCAGACCGATGATCAGGAGGATCACGCCGAGGACGACGCCCAGCAGTCTGTTGGGGGACTGGCTCATGTGTTGTTGCCTCCGAATGCGTGAATCGACTGCGTCCAGACTACCGAGTCGGAGCACGGCGACCGGCGTCAGGCGGTTGCTCGGCCGCCCTTGACGATCCCCGCGATCCTGCGGCGGCCCACCATGTAGGTGATCGCGACGGATCCGCCGATCGCGAGCAGGGTCGGGATGAGGAGCGTCGTGCCCTGGCCGGTGAACTCCAGGACCAGCACGAGCGCGGTCAGAGGGGCCTTCATCGAGGAGGCGAGGAACGCCGCCGCAGCCACGAAGGCGAACGCCGAGATGCTCGACCCGGGCCAGATCAGCAGCCACAGGCCGCCGAGCACCGCACCCATGCCCGCCCCGAGGGCGAGCGACGGCGTGAGCGTGCCACCGGCCGCGCCCGCGCCGATGGTGCCGACGGTCGAGGCGAACTTCACGACGACGACCGCGGCGATGAACAGCAGCGGCGCCGAGCCGGTGAGCCCCAGCTGCCCGAGAGCGCGCCCGTTGCCCAGGATCTGCGGGAACCAGATCGACAGCACGCCCACCGCCGTGAACACCGCCGGCATCACGATCAGGATCGCCCAGCTCTTCGGCCGGTGATCTCCCGCCCACTTCGCCAGCAGCAGGAAGCCGAGCGCGCCGAACCCGACGACCGGGCCCGCGACGACCGACCACACCACGAGCGACGGGCTCAGCGACAGGTGCGGGACGTCGTAGAGCGGCGAGGCGCTCGTCACGAGGCGGGCCACCAGCGCCGCGATGGCCGACGTGGCGAGGGCCGGCAGCACGGTGGCGATGCTGAGCTCGGCGAGGAGCACCTCGACCGCGAAGACCGCGCCCGCGAGCGGGACGTCGTACACGGCGGCGAGGCCGGCACCCGCGCCGCACGCCACGAGGATCCGGCGCTCGCGCTGGTTCACGCCGGTGACGCGGGTGATCCACTGCGCGGCCAGCGCTGCGAGCTCGCGCGGAGCCACCTCGCGGCCGATCGACGCGCCGAGGCCGACGATGACGATCTGGAGCGCGACGTTCCCGAGGCTCGCGAGCACCGGCATCCTGGTGCCCTCGACCGCCGCCTCGACCGAGACGACCTTGCGGCCCCAGCGGCGGAGCGCCCACCAGCCGACGCCGCCGACGACGCCGGCGATGAACAGCGCGAGGACGCGCCGCCCGTTCGACGGCGTGGGCAGCTCGTCGAGGAAGTCGCCCTCGCCGAACCCGTACGCGACGTGCTCGAGGCCGTGGAGCAGCCAGCTCACGGTGAGGCCGCTGAGGCCCGCCCCGAGCCCCACGAGGATGGTGACCATCACGAGGCGGATCAGCCAGTGGGCGGAGGCGGGGTGGGGGCGGGTCACCCCCAGATCGTACCGAGGCGGCGGTGTCGGCCGCGGCGGCGGCTGCTGCTGCTGCTTCTGCTGCTGCTGCTGCCGCTACTCCCGCTGCTGCTCCCACTCCTTTCATCCCCGCTCCCACCCGGACTCCCCGTCGGCAATTCAGGATGCAGGCCGCGGGCCTCCGGCCGGAGGCGCCACAGCCGCAGGCCGCGCCGGGGAGCCCGCGGCCACGATCCTGAGTTGCCGACGCGACGCGTCGTCCCGCGGCGGTGGTTGCGCACCGCGGCCTCGACTGCCGCCAGCACGCGCTCCCACTCGTCGCGCACCATGCTGTAGCTCAGCCGCAGCACCGCCTTCCCGCCGACGACGATCTCGAGGTCCTTCCGTCGATCGGCCTCGAACGAACCCGCATGGAACTCGCGCCCGTCGGTCTCCAGCCCGACGACCCCCTCGACGACGAGATCGATCCGCTGCCCGTTCGCGAGCGTCTCCTGACTCGACACCGAGTACCCGGCCAGCCGCAGCCTCGTCCGCACGATGCTCTCCAGGAAGCTCTCGCACGCAGGATCGACCCACCCCTCGATCCGCGCGAGGTCGCCGGGGAGCCCGGCCACCAGCCGACCGATCTCGTCCAGGTCGATCACCCTCTGGTGCACGGCCCAGTCGAGCAGCGCCACCGCCTCCTCGAAGGAGACCTCCAGCAGCGCCTCGCGCAGGGCGTCCCGAGGGCCGACGGACCACGCGCTGCCGCGCTCGCCGACGTCGAGCGAGTCCCACACGACCCGGGTTCCGCGGACCCGCCGGAGCCGGCTCGCGTTGAGCGGGACGGACACGGTGACCGGCGGCCGGTCGCTCCACTGCCACGCCCCGAGGAACGCGAGAGCCGACGCTCCTGTGAGGCGCCCGCCGACGCGCAGCGCCTTGTAGCGCGGGTCGGATCGCTCGAACGTGGTGTACCAGCCGCGGCGGGCTCGTCGGAGGAGGCCGTCCCGGACGGCCCAGGTGAGGTCGCGGTCTGTCGCTCCGCGGGCGGCGAGCTCGCGCTTGTGCGCGGCTCCGCCGCCGGCGGTGACGAGTGAGTCGATTGCGATCATCGGGTCAGAGTGGTGGCGATCGCGACCCGGCGAGGGGCTCGGGCCGGGGCCTGTGGACAGACCCGGCCACGCGCATCCTGAGGAGGAGTCATCCCCTGAAGGCGCTGACAGGGCCCCGTGCCAGAGTGGATCGATGCGCTACGTCATCATCGGAGCCGGGGCCATCGGGGGAGTCCTGGGAGGACGCCTCGCTGAGCACTCGACGGACCACCCGTGCCTCCTGATCGCGCGGGGCGACCACGGCCACGCCATCGAAGCCGCCGGACTGCGTGTCCGCTCCCCGGACACCGACACCGTCATCCGACTGCCGCTGGCCTCGTCCGCCGCGGCCGTGCACCTCCAGATCGACGACGTCCTGGTCTTCGCGACCAAGACGCAGCAGGTCGAGCAGGCACTGCTCGAGTGGGCCGATCAGCCTGTCCACGCCGGTCGGCGGCAGGTGGGGACGGCCGGCGCGATCCTGCCGGTGTTCACCGCGCTCAACGGGATCGAGAGCGAGCGGCTCGCCCTCCGCTACTTCTCGCGCGTCTTCGCCGTGTGCGTGTGGCTGCCCGGGGTGCACCTGACGCCGGGCGAGGTCATCGTGCGGATCGCGCCCTCGAGCGGCACGTTCATCGTCGGCCGCTACGGAGCCCCGCCCACGCAGGCCGACCGGGAGCTCCTCGCGACGCTGCAGGCCGACTGGACGGCGGCGACGTTCCGGGTGTTCCTGGCGGACGACGTCCTGCGCTGGAAGCACCGGAAGCTCCTCTCCAATCTCGGCAACGCGCTGCAGGCGCTGCTCGGGCCCGACGCCGAGGGCGCCGACCGACTGCACGCCCGGCTCGAGGCCGAGGCCGTCGAGGTGTACGAGGCCGCGGGGGTCTCCTGGCCGAGCGACGAGGAGGAGGAGGCCTGGCGGGGCGACGCGTTCGACGTCCGGCCGGTACCGGGCGTGGATGGTGACCTCGGTGGTTCGTCGTGGCAGTCGATCCAGCGCGGGACTGGATCGATCGAGACGGACTTCCTCAACGGCGAGATCGCCCTGATGGCGCGGCTGCACGGGCGCGAGGCGCCGCTGAACGCGGAGGTCCAGCGAGTCGCGCGGCAGGCCGCGGCGAACGGCGCCGCGCCGGCGTCGATGACCGCCGAGCAGCTGACGGCCGCCCTCGACGCGGTCGACCCGGCGGTCGTGCCCGCCGACTGACGGTCGTCCGCGCCGGACGCAGCCCCTCGGGCTTTCCGCCGTCGGGCTCTCCTCCGTCGGCAATTCAGGATGCAAGCCGCTCACGAGGGGTCGCAGCCTCCCGCGGCGGGCTTGCATCCTGAATTACCCGCCGACGGTCGGGGACGGGGACGGGGACGGGGACGGGCCGAGACGAGGCGAGACGGGTCGAGGTGGAGGTCGCCGAGGCTCAGTGCGGCGTGCGCCGCGCCCCGGGGCGCCCGGCCTTCCCGCCCCGCCGAAGCCGCGCCAGGTAGTACCGCTCCGGCCACGTCCGCAGCCGCGCCGGCAGCAGCGGATACACCACGCCGAGGCCGCGCCACAGGAGGTCGGCCCGGCGCTCCTCGCGGATGGTCCAGCGCATCCCGTACTGCTCGCGCACCTCCGGCGGCAAGAGCGCGGCGGTGACGAACCGGTTGAGCGGCATCAGCACCCGCACCCACCTCGGCGCCTTCGTGGCCGCCCAGAGCGCGTCGGCCTGCGCGCGGATCGTCGCATCGACACGCAGCCGACCCGACGCCTCCTCGAAGTAGCGACGGAACGCCGCCCGATCCGCAGGCCAGGCCTCCGGCGGCACCTCGAGGGCCGTCCCGAGCGCCGCGTACCGCTGGTAGAGCGCGTCGGCGCGGTCCTCGGGCAGGTGGCCGAGCACCCGGCCGTGCACCAGGATCGCAGTGTCGTAGAGAGTCGCGGCCACCCAGAGCTGCAGCTCGGGGTCCCGCGCGTCGTACGCCGGCACCCCGCCGTCGTCGCCCCCGCGGACCGGCGCGTGCATCCTGCGGACGAAGCCCTGCGCGATCCTGCGGTCGTCCGGCGTCCCGGCCAGGACCGCATAGACGTACATGAGCGTCCCGTGCAGCCGCGCCATCGGGTTCTCCGCGAAGGCGCTGTGCCGCGCGACCCCGTAGCCCACCTCGGGGCGAGCCAGCTGCAGCAGGATTGCGCGACCCGCCCCGAGCAGGATCGCGGCCTCGGACGCAGGATCGACGGGGCGGCGCATCAGCGAAGGCTACCTCCCGATCCTGCGCCCTGCCGCTACTTCCTCAACGCCACCAGGCTGTTCGCGTACGAGGCGAACCACGCCCCGGCGGCGGGGCCCCCGTTGCAGCTGCCGTCGCTCGACCCGGGGGTCTTGACCCAGAGGAGCGCGTCGAGGCGGGTGGTGCCGTAGGTGGCGTGCGGGTCCTGGCCGAGGCCGGCGCCGGGAGCGTTGCACCAGGTGCCCTTCCAGCCGCGGCCGTTGCGGGAGACGTCGATGACGTAGTGCGAGCCGCCGGTCAGGGCGGAGATCTGCTCGGCGTACGCGCGCTCGTCGGTGACGCCGATGTAGTTCGAGACGTTCGTGTAGAAGCCGCGCGCCTGCGCCACGTCTGCCCTGTTCAGGAGGGCGGCCATCGCGGCCGGCTTGAGCCAGCGGGAGTTTCCCCCGTCGAGGTAGGCGGGCACTCCGGCGGCCGAGAACTGCTGGACCGCCGTGCTGAGGAGCGAGAAGCGGGTGTCGCCGACCCCGGCGCAGGTCGTGGTCTGGCCGAGGGAGTCGGGCTCGATCAGGACGGTGGCGCGGTGGCCGTGGATGGTCGTCGCGATGGTCTGGTTCCAGGTGGTGTAGTCGCCGGCGCTGAGCCCGCCGGCCGAGTAGCCGCCGCAGTCGCGGTCGGGGATGGCGTAGGTGACGAAGACGGGCGTGGTGCCGGCCTGCTCGGCGAGGGCGACGTTCTTCTGGATGACCTTCACGAGGGAGGCGCCGGTGAACCAGTCGCCGAGCCAGATCGCGACGGGGCGCTTGGCGATGTACGCCGCGGCGGCGGCATCGGTGGTGCGCCCCGCAGCAGCGAGTGCCGCGGCCTGCTTCGCGGCGACGCTGTCGGGCTGGACGTAGAGGCCGCCGGAGTAGAGGTCGGAGGTCGCGGAGGTGCGGATCGCGGAGACCTGGGCGGCGTGGCTCGGAGTGGCGGCGACGCCGGAGGTCGCCGGGAGGAGCGCGCCGAGGAGCGCGAGCGTGGCCGCGCCGGAAGCAGCGAAGAGCTTTCTGGGCATGCGAGGACAGTCCTGATCGAGGGAGGGGAGTGGGTCGTCGAGTGACGCGGGAGAAGTCCAGCACGATCAGAAGCTGAGAGAAAGGGGGCATTTTGGGGGACAACTGCGCGAACGGGATAGTCCGGGGTACGCGCTGCCGGTGGTGTGTCGGGTCGGGCGTGGTCGGTGTCGGTCGGCAATTCAGGATGCAGGCAGCGCGAGCCTCGCAGAGGAGCCGGCGTCGGGCCCCGCCCGCGGCCTGCATCCTGAATTGCCGACGGACAGGCGGACGCCTTCCCCACCCGCCGCGCTAGCGGCCGCGCCGGCCGAACCGCCAGCCGCCCGCGAACCCTACGGACTGATCGCCAAGAACACGAACGCCGCGAGGATGATCAGGTGGATCATTCCCTGCAGCCGCGTCGATCTGCCCGGCGCCACCGTCAGAGTGCTGACGAGCAGCGTCACCCCGAGCAGCACGATCTGCACCGGGCCGAGCCCCAGCTCGAGCGGCCCCTCGAGCCAGATGCTGGCGACGGCGATCGCGGGGATCGTGAGTCCGATGCTGGCGATGGCCGAGCCGTAGCCGAGGTTGAGGCTGGTCTGGAGCCGGTTGCCGAGCGCCGCCCTCGACGCCGCGATGCCCTCGGGCAGCAGCACGATGAACGCGATCACGACACCGACGAAGGTGCTGGGGATCCCCGCCGCCTCGAGCCCCGACTCGATGTTCGGCTGCACTGCGTGTCCGAGCTGCACGACCGACAGCAGCGACACGACCAGCAGCACCAGCGAGATCACCGTCGCGCGGTTGCTCGGCGGGGTGGCGTGATCGTCTGCTCCGTCGGGGTCGCCCGGCTTGTCGGTCGAGACGCTCACGGGCAGGAAGAAGTCGCGGTGCCGCCCGGTCTGAGTCGACACGAAGACGAGCCAGAGGGCGAGCGCCGCCACCGCGATGAAGGCCAGCTGCACCCCGGTGAAGCGCCCGCCGGAGGCGCTGGTCGTGAACCGGGGGAGCACGAGCGTCAGCACGGCGAGCGTCGCGACGACGCTGAGCGCGGCGCCCGTCCCCTCGCGGTTGAACCTCGGCAGCCCGTGCCGGAGCGACCCGAGCAGCAGCGACAGGCCAACGATCCCGTTGCACGTGATCATCACTGCTGCGAACGCCGTGTCGCGCGCGAGCGTCTCGGAGTTGTGCCCGCCGGCCGCCATCAGCGTGATGATCAGCCCCACCTCGATCACGGTCAC
The DNA here is from genome assembly GCF_039537585.1 of Frondihabitans peucedani. Lineage (NCBI taxonomy): Bacteria > Bacillati > Actinomycetota > Actinomycetes > Micrococcales > Microbacteriaceae > Frondihabitans > Frondihabitans peucedani. The sequence continues at coordinate 371,222 of NZ_BAABAU010000004.1, read as the reverse complement.
CGCGACCGCGAGCACGATCGAGCCGAGAGGCTCGCCGACGCGGTGGGCGACGACCTCCGCGTGGTGGACCGCGGCGAGCACGGCCCCGATCAGGACCGCCCCGACCAGGATCGCGACCGCGGTCGGCAGGCTGCGGTGATACGTCGCCACGACTGCGATCAGAGCGATCACGGGCATCGCGACGGGCGCGAGAGAACGGATTCGGGTGGCCATGGAACTCCCCTCCAGGTCGCTCTCAGCCTACTGAGGGCTCCCTGAGGGAAGGTCTGCCGGGCATGCCGGGAGCAGGATCACGCCTCCGCGAACAGCACGACCCGCTCGGCGGTGAGGAGCAGCGACGCGACCTCCTCGGACGAGGACGCCTGGTAGTCGTTCCACCGGGTCAGATCCCGGAGGTGCTGCAGCCGGGTCATCGGCGAGGGGGACCAGTGCACCTCGGCGTCCTCGGGCTGGCGCAGGGCGTGCCAGACGGCTTCAAGGGCGCGCTGCACGGGCTGCTCGCTCGCGGTCGTGGTCCCGCCGCCGGCACGGATGATCGCGCCGACGAGGCACGAGCCGACGATGTGGTCGTCCGACAGCACGAGGGCTCCGCCGCCGCGCACGAGCTTCACGGGCCCGGAGTCGTCGCGGACGGCGAACCAGGCGCCGCGCACCCAGTTCTCCTCGACGTGGCGGCGGGCGTCGCTCAGGATCGCCTGCAGCTGCGCCTGCTCGGAGGCCCACTCGACCTCGCGGACGAGCGCCGACTCCTCCTTCTTGCGCCGACGACGGGCGCGCCAGCTGAAGGGGGGCAGTTCGAGGCTGGAAGGGGACGTCAGCACTCGCGGATCGTGGATGCTCATGATGCTCCTTTGCACCGGTGAACGGTCCCGCACGTGATCGAGGCTGCCGCGGGACGACTCAGCCGTAGAAAGCATCTCCTGGACACCGCCCGTTGGCAAGGGCTTCACCCCGAAAAGGCGTGCATTCCCAAAGGACCCGGCGCTAGGGTGTCGGCAACTCACGCCCGTGGGGGTCAGGCGACGAAAGGGTTCGATCATGGCGGGTCTCGATGACATCGCGAAGAAGGCGCAGGAGTTCCTCGGCAGCGACAAGGTGAAGGGCGCCCTGAAGAGCGAGAAGGCCGAGGATGTGAGCGACAAGGTGCTCGACGGGGTCGCGGACGCCGTCAACAAGGCCACCGGCGGCAAGTACAGCGACCAGATCGGGTCGGCGCGCGAGCAGGCCGACAAGAAGATCGGCGACCAGTAGTCGTCGCTCGTCGGCAATTCAGGATGCAGGCTGCGCCGCCCTCGCCCGACCCGCGCGCTGGCGCGGGGCGTCGGCGGGTGCGGCTGCCTGCATCCTGAGTTGCCGACAGCGCCCCGGCCGTCGAGGCCCGCCCGTCGAGGCCCGACTGGCAGCGCCCAGACTGGCAGCGCCCGACGAGCCCCGACTGACAGCACCCCGACCGCCGCAGACCCCGCCCGGCCGTAGGCTGGACCGATGAGCGAAGCCGCCGTCGACGAGGCCCCCGACGGCGTCCTCAGCAGGAGCTACCTCCTCGCCACCCTCGGCATGGTCGCGCTGATCGGCATCGCCGCCTTCGAGTCGCTCGCCGTCACCACCGTCATGCCGACGGTCAGCCGCGAGCTCCACGGCGAGTCCCTCTACTCGCTCGCCTTCGCGGCCCCGCTCGCGACGAGCCTCGTCGGCATGGTGTTCGCGGGCAACGGGGCCGACCGCAGCGGGCCCCGCCCCGTCGTCATCGCCTCGACGCTCCTCTTCGCCGTCGGCCTCCTCATCGTCGGCACCGCGCCCACGATGACCGTCCTCCTCCTCGGCCGCCTCGTGCAGGGCTTCGGCTCCGGAGCCGTGATCGTCGGCCTCTACGTCATGGTCTCCGAGCTCTACCCGGCCCGCCTGCACCCCTCCGTCTTCGCCGGGTTCGCCGCCGCCTGGGTGCTGCCGGGCCTCGTCGGCCCGGTCGTCGCGGGCACCGTCACGGAGCGCTTCGGCTGGCACTGGGTCTTCATCGGCGCCGTCGCCCTCTCCGTCCCGGCCTTCGTGATGATCGTCCCGAGCCTCCGCCGCCTGCCCGCCCACACCGGCGACGTGCCCTGGAGCCGCGGCAGGATCCTCTGGTCCGGCGCCGCCGCCGCGGCCGTCGTCGCCCTCAACCTGCTGTCCGAGCTGCCCGTCGCCGTGTCGGTGGCGGTGGTCGTCGCGTCGGTGGTGGTGCTCGCGATCGCCCTGCGGCCGCTGCTCCCTGCCCGCACCCTCCGCGCCGGAGTCGGCATCCCGACGCTCGTGCTGCTCCGCGGCCTCGTCGGCGCCGCGTTCGTCGGAGGCGACGTCTACATCCCCTATCTCCTCAGCGCCCAGTACGACTTCTCGCCCGCCGCGTCGGGCATCACGCTCACCGTCGGATCGATCAGCTGGGCACTGGCCAGCTGGCTCGTCGGGCGCCTCGGAGACCGGGTCTCCCAGCTCGCGGGCATCCGCATCGGCATCGGGCTCGTGGTGATCGGCGTCGTCTCGGCCGTCATGACGGCGCTGCTCCACGTGCATCCTGGGGTCCTCATCGTGGGCTGGACGCTGACCGGATTCGGCATGGGCTTCATGTACCCGCGCTTCTCGGTGCTCGTCCTCCGCTGGTCGGGCGACGACGAGCGCGGCTTCAACTCGTCGGCGCTCACCATCGCCGACTCGGCCAGCGCCGCCGTGGTGCTCGCGCTGACGGGCGCGGCCTTCGGCCTGCTGGGAGGGGCGCAGGATCCCGCGGCCTTCGTCGCCTGCTTCACGGTCGCCCTCGCCGTGGCCCTGCTCGCCCTGGCGGTCAGTGGCCGGGCTATCCCGCGCCGTTCGGGGTAGCGGCCGCGCAATGCGGTGCCGGCGTGCGTCGGCAATTCAGGATGCAGGCCGCGGTAGGCGTGCCCCGTCGCAGAAGGCCGTGCGGGCAGGGTGCCCGGAACCTGAATTGCCGACGCGCGTCGAGGGCGACCCCGGGTCGGGCTAGTTCCAGATGCTGATCCAGTCGATGTCGAGGTGGCCCGACGTGTCCTTGGGGACGATGCCCTGACCGATGAAGGTCTCGGCCTGCAGGGTGACGCGCATCGGCTTGGTCGGGACCGCGTTGGTCACGTCGGCGACGAGCTTGCCGTCCCAGTAGTAGCGGACCGCGGTCTTGTCCCACTCGGTCGTGGCGACGTGGTACGCGCTCGAGGTCGAGTCGGCGAACTGCTCGGTCGCGGGCATGAACCGCATGTTGCCGTTGGAGTAGCTGCCGGGGATGGCGGACGCAGGACGCGGGGTCATGCCGAGGTCGGCCTCGGGCCAGTCGATCTCGCCGTCGTTCCAGTTGTCGCTGTTCGGCCAGAACATGCCGACGAACTTGTATCCGGTGGCCTTCGTCGTCTTGTAGCGGATCGACACGCGGCCGGTGACGTGCGGGGCGTAGCCGTCGGGCATGACCGCTGCGACCAGGGGCTGGTTGTTCTCGGAGTGCAGGTAGAAGTCGAGATTGCTGTTCGAGACGCTCAGGACCTTGTCGGGCGCGTAGAGGCCCTGGTTGCTGGTGTCGACGAAGCCGTCGTAGGCCCGCATCTGCGGGTAGGTCTTCAGGACCTGGCCGAGCGGGGCGGGGGTGTCGAACGACTCGCGGTAGGACTGGATCCAGGTGCGGCCGTTGGAGACGACGTCTCCGGAGGGGGCGGCCGTGTCGGGCGCGGTCTCGGACGTTGCGTCGTTTACGGGGGCGGTGGTCGCAGGCGGGTTGATGACGGAGCCTGCGGGGACCGGGACGCTGGGCTTCGCGGCGGCAGCTGCGGCAGCGGCGGCTGCTGCCTTGGCAGCGGCAGCAGCCTTCGCTGCGGCGGCGGCTTTCGCGGCGGCAGCAGCCTTTGCGGCGGCAGCGGCCTTCGCCTTTGCTGCGGCGGCGGCTTTCGCTTTGGCGGCAGCCTTGGCCTTTGCTGCGGCCTTCGCCTTGGCGGCTGCTTTCGCTTTGGCGGCAGCCTTGGCCTTTGCTGCGGCCTTCGCCTTGGCGGCTGCTTTCGCCTTGGCCACAGCCTTCGCCTTCGCGACGGCCTTCGCCTTGGCGGCTGCTTTCGCCTTGGCCACAGCCTTCGCCTTCGCCGCGGCCCGCGCCTTCGCACTTGGCGACGCGGCCACGAGCTTCACGGTGACACCCGTGCCAGCGGATCGCGCACCGGCCGACTGCGAATCCGACGTACTCGCACCCGACACCGTCTGGCCAGGCGCTCCGGCGATCGAGACGACGGCCGACGCCGCGACCCGAGTGACCGCGGTCGCCGCGACAGGTCCCACCTGTCCGAATCCGACGAGTCCGGCGACAGTGACGACCGCGACAGCGGCTGATCTGAGAGAAAGGTTCACGACTGGTGCCTCCTCCGGGTGACTGAGCCCCGGGAAGAGGCGCGAGCAGCAGAAGAGGGGTCGCGAAAGGAGCCTTGGAGAACGGCGCGGCCGATCGCTTGATGCCAGCCCGAATTCCGGCATCACGAGATCGGCCGCGCCCCGCGGCTTCAGCGAAGACCGGGCGTCCCACCGCCCTTTTCTTCTTGCCCCAATACAAGCAGTCGCGTGCAGGGGGCACATCCCCCAACGCGAGTGTCGGCCACAGGGAGGACACCCGGGGGACACACGTTCTCCAGGCATCTCGTGCCCCGGCTGTACCCCGATCGGCGGCGGCCCTGCGGCGGAAAGGCCCGAGAGGGCGTCGCCGAGAGAAGAGGGTGGCCGCAGGATCGCTCCCGCACAAGACACTCTCGGACGCCGGCGGCGAATCGTTAGGCCAGCGAGCAGAGTGCCTCCGGGACGGGCCCGGCGGGGTGCACCGGGCGGTGCGGTCGCTCGGAGCCGAGCGACCCCGATCCTGCGCGCCCCGGATCCACGGCCACCCCGGAACAACCGGTGCGACGATGGGCACGAGGCGCGCGACCGCGCCCGGAGGGAGCCACAAGGTGAGCACGACCCAGGAGATCGCCGTCCCGCCCGTGCCGCCCGCGGCCGGGCGGAGCCGCAAGCCGGTGAAGCCGTCCCTCGCCACGCGGGGCCGCCGCTTCGCCGAGCTCGTGCGGATCGCCCGGCGCCACGCCCTCGTGCCGTGGAACAAGCTCGACTTCTCGAACGACCCCGGCACCTCCGCGCTGCGCTCGCAGCAGGCCGAGCACCTGCGCCGCGCCCTCGAGGAGGCCGGCGGCGCCTTCGTCAAGCTCGGGCAGCTGCTGTCGACCCGCGACGACCTCCTGCCCGTCGAGTGGGTGGAGGCGCTGTCGCAGCTGCAGCAGAACGTCGATCCTGCGCCCTGGGACGCCGTCGAGGCGATGCTCGAGGCCGAGTACGGAGCAGCGATCGACGACGTGTTCGCCGAGTTCGACCGCGAGCCGGTCGCCGCCGCGTCGCTCGGACAGGTGCACCGGGCGGTGCTCCGGTCGGGCGAGGTCGTGGCCGTCAAGATCCTTCGGCCCGGGATCGTGCCCGAGGTGCGCCGCGACGTCGACATCGCGCTGCGGGTCGCCTCGACGCTGACGCGCACGATCGCGCAGGCGAGGCAGGTGGGCCTCCGCGACATCGCCGAGCAGTACACGTCCGACCTGCTGCGGCAGCTCGACTTCCGGCGGGAGGGGCGGAACCTGTCCGCCCTCCGCGCCATCCAGGCCCGTGACGGGAGCGACGACGACCTCGTGCTGCCCGAGTTCCACGAGCGGCTGTCGACCGACTCGGTGCTCGTCATGGAGTTCCTGCCCGGGGAGACGCTCAGCACCTGGAAGGACCGGAACGCGCGCGGCGGCCCCGACCTGAAGGCGGCGATGCGCAGGATCCTGCGCTCGTTCCTGCGGCAGATGGTGCTCGACGGCTTCTATCACGCCGATCTGCACCCCGGGAACATCATGATCCTGCCCGACGGATCGCCCGCCATGATCGACTTCGGCTCGGTCGGCCGCCTCGACAACGAGCTCCGGTCGACGGTGCAGGAGCTGCTCGTCGCCTACCTGCAGTCCGACACGCAGCGCATCGCCGACGGGCTGCTGACGCTCGCGCCGCTCGCCGAGGGCGCGGACGAGCGGGCGTTCCGGCGCGACCTCAGCGTCTTCATCACCTACGAGCTGGGGCCGGGAGCCAGGATCGGCGTCGACACGGTCGACGTGCTGGTGGTCGTCATGCAGAAGTACGGGCTCACGATCCCGGCCGAGTTCGTCGCCGCTGCCCGCGCGCTCGCCGTGCTCGAGGGGACCCTGCGGTCGACCGTGCCGTCGTTCGACCTGCTCGAGGAGAGCCGGGTCATCGCCGACGAGCAGATCCGCGAGCAGGCGTCGATGGGCAACCTGCAGAAGGTGCTGTCGAGCGAGGTGCTGGCGGTGCTGCCGGGGTTCCGGCGGCTGCCGAGGCGGCTCGACCGGATCGGGCTGGCGCTCGAGAGCGGCACGCTGAACGTCAACATCCGGCTGCTCGCCGACGCCCGAGACCGGCGGATGCTGCGCGGGCTCGCGCGCCAGGCGGCGCTGCTCGTCGTCGCGCTGGTCGCGGGCGTCCTGGCGGTGCTCGAGCTCACGCGGCCGACGCCCGCGAACCCCGGGCTCGTCACCCCGGGGGTCGCCGGGGTCGTCCTCGCCGTCGTGGCCGTGGCGCTGCTCGTGGTGGCCGGGGTGACGACGCTGCTGCGGCGCCGGCCGTAGCAGCGCTCGCTGCGCGAGCGCCGGCCCGATGCGGGAGCGTCGCGCGTCGGCAATTCAGGATGCAGGCCGCGTACGACGCGGGCCAGCCGGGAGTTGCAGCCGGGCGCGCGGCTTCCATCCTAAGTTGCCGACCGAGGGGCAGCTAGCCGAGGCTCGTCTCCCACGCGGGGATGCGTCGCCGGCCCGACGCGGGAGCGTTGCGCGTCGGCAATTCAGGATGCAGGCCGCGCGCGACGCGGTCCCGCCAGGGGTCGCGGCCGGGCGCGCGGCTTCCATCCTGAGTTGCCGACGGGCGCGACGCCGGGGCGAGGTCAGTCGGCGGCGACGACGGGCGTCGAGCCGGTGGCCGGGGCGCCGGAGGCGCCCGAGGCGCCGGCGCCGGGAGCGGCGCCGGCGCCCGAGGTACCAGCACCAGCACCAGCACCAGCACCAGCACCAGCACCAGCACCAGCCCGCACCCGCGGCATCGCCAGCACCGCGACGACCAGCAGCACGGCGACGACGACCACCGCCGTGAACACCGAGCTCGACGCCGACACGATCACGTGCGGGATCCGGTCACCGCCGGGCGTCCGTGCGTAGACGGCGTTGGCGACCGCTCCGAACACGGCGACGCCGAGCGCGCTGCCGATGGAGCGCGCGAAGAGGTTCGTGCCGGTGACGACGCCGCGCTCGTTCCACTCGACGCTCGACTGCGCGGCGATGAGGCTCGGTGTCGCGACGAGCCCGAGGCCGAGGCCGATCACGAAGCAGCACGCGGCGACGACGAGCACGGCGGGGTGCGCGGCCGTGAGCGCGAGGAGCGCGGTGCCGACGAGGGCGAGCGCGATCCCGATGAGCACGGTCGACCGGAATCCGATCCGCAGGTAGAGCTTGCCGGACTGCGACGCGCTCACCGGCCACCCGAGCGTCAGCGCCGCGAGCGCCAGCCCGGCGAGGATCGGCGACACGTCGATCGCGCCCTCGAGGTAGGTCGGCACGTACGAGGTCAGCCCCAGGATCACGGCCCCCACCCCGAACGAGATCAGCGACGTCGTGAGCAGCAGCCGCCTCGAGAACACCCACTGCGGCAGCACCGGTTCGGCCGCGCGCCGCTCGACGAGGAGGAACGCGGCGAGCACGAGCCCGCCGACGGCGAACGCGGCGATGCTCTGGGGGGAGTCCCACGCCCACGCCTGGCCGCCCTCGAGGACCGCCAGGATCAGCAGGCTGAGCGACACGGTGAGGAGCCCCGCGCCGAGGTAGTCGATCCGGTGCTTCGACCGCTCGACGTTCTCGTGGAAGGCGCGCAGCAGCATCCACGCGGCGAGGAGGCACAGGGGCACGTTGACGAAGAAGATGCCGCGCCAGATGCCGAGCGACGAGAAGACGCCGCCGAGGGTGGGTCCGACGACCGACGAGATCGCCCAGACGCTCGCGAGGTAGCCCTGGGCCTTCGCGCGCTCCTTCAGCGTGTAGATGTCGCCGGCGATCGTGATGGCCATGGGCTGCACGGCTCCGGCTCCGAGGCCCTGCACGACGCGGAACAGGATGAGCGCGGGCATGCTCCACGCGAACCCGCAGAGCACGCTCCCCACCAGGAAGAGCCCGATCCCGATCAGCACGATGGGCTTCCGGCCGACGACGTCCGACAGCTTCGCGTAGATCGGAACCGACACGGCCTGCGCCAGGAGGTAGATCGAGAACACCCACGGGAACGACGAGAACCCGCCGATGTCGCGGACGATCGACGGCACGGCGGTGGCGACGATGGTCGAGTCGATGGCGACCAGGCCGGTCGTCAGCATGAGGGCGATCAGGATCGGCCCGCGCTCGGATCGGAATCCGACTCCCTGGGCGGTGGCGGTGGTCATGCTTTCTCGTCTCGTCGTCGCGGAGCTCACAGCAGAGCCCTCGGCACTGCCCGAGGCAGTGCGAAGTCAGAGCTCACGGCAGAGCCCTCGACCCCCAACCCTGCACCCTCTGCAAATAGTCCCCTCAGGAGACGCGGAAGTCGAGCGGCGCCGCCCGCACGAGCGCGACGCCCCGCTGCACCGCACCCAGCACGACGGTCTCGGCTCCGAGCGACGACGCCACGAGCTCGGGCACCGGCGGGTAGAACTCCGTGCGCAGGATCCCGCGAGCCTCCTCGATCACCGGCCCCGCGGCGGCCGCGAGTGCGCCCGACAGCACCACCCGCTCCACGTCGATGAGGCTGGAGAGCACCAGGCAGACCCGGGCGAGGCGCTGCCCGAGGGTGCGGACGATCGCCAGCGCAGTCGGGTCGCCCGCACTCGCGGCGGCGAACACGACGTCCGATCCGAGCTCGGCGGTCGGGACCGCGGCGAGCGGCGAGTCCGCGGCGATGCGCTCCTCCGCCCGGGCGGTGCGGGCGAGATCCCGCGCGAGGGCGCCGAGGCCGTCGGCGCTGCCGACCCCCTCGACGAGGTTGAGCACGCGCATCTCGCCCGCGCCGCCGTGCCGCCCGCGGAGGAGCGCCCGGTCGACGACGAGTCCGGCGCCGAAGCGCTCGCCGGACAGGAGCGCGGCGAACGAGTCGACGTCGCGCCCGGCGCCGAGGGCCTGCTCCGCGATGGCGGCGAGGTTGGCGTCGTTGTCGACGACGACCTCCCCGAGGCCGTCGAAGGCGTCGACGAGGCCGGGGTTCATGGTCGTCCAGTAGTGGTCGTCGCCGGAGGGCGAGCGCCCCGATCCGTCGACGGGCGCCGGGACCCCGATGACGGTGGCGAAGACCGAGCCGGCCTCGACGGAGGCCTCGTCGAGCGCGCGGAGGACCGCCGTGCGGGTGATCTCCCGCCGCACGTCGGGGGCGGCGTCCTCGGCGACGGCCAGGTGGACGCCGCCGGTGAAGTCGCCGCGCAGGTCGGCGACGACCGCCGAGACGGTGTGCTGGCCGGCGTCCACGCCGACGACGTGACCTGCCCGCGGCTGGAGCTCCCAGCGGCTGGCGGGGCGCCCCTTGCTGTACTCGCCGGCGGCTCGCGAGTCGTCGAGTCGCACGAGCCAGCCGAGCCGCACGAGCTCCTCGCAGAGCGCCAGCACGGTCGAGCGGGTGAGGCCGGTGGCGAGCATCGCGGCGGAGGCGTCGAAGGCCCCCGTCGTCAGCGCGCGGGCCAGCAGGGCCTCGGAGTTGATGCGGCGCAGCACCTGGGGCGAGCTGGCTGCGCGTTCGGTCGTCATGGCTCGAACGTAGCGTGAAATAATCTCGAGCCCTATTGATGCAGGATCTAAATTTACTTGCTAGATTAATCGGCGAGCGAGGGCCGACGGGGTTCCTGGCTCTGAAGGAGACGACGACGTGAATCCACGACCACCCCTCGGGCCGTCCGGCCTCAGCCGCCGCTCGTTCCTCCTGGGTGCGGGTGCTCTCGGCGCCGGCGTCGCCCTGGCAGGATGCGCGGGTCCGGGCGGCAGCTCGTCCGGCGTCACCGAGATCAGCTTCTACGTCTCGAAGCCCGAGGTCATCGGCTACTTCGACACCCTGATCGAGAAGTTCCACCGGGAGCAGTCGAAGGTCCGCGTGGTCCGCGACTCGACATCGAACATGTCCGCCGACTTCGTCCGCAACTCGCCGCCCGACCTCGGCTGCTGGAACTACAACTTCTCCGTCGTCCAGTTCGTCGAGCGCGGTGCCCTCAGCGACCTGAGCGACATGCCCGAGGCGGCGACGATCAATCCCGACATCAAGCCGCTCCTCAGAGAGACGGCCGACTATCCCGGGCGGACGAGCGCGATCCCCTACTCGCTGACGGCCGCCAGCGTGCTCTACAACCGAGACCTCTTCGCGAAGCACCGGGTCGAGGTCCCGACCACCTTCGACGAGCTCGTCGCCGCCTGCGAGACGTTCCAGAAGGCGGGCGTCGCCCCGTTCTACAACACCTACAAAGACACCTGGACCATCGCCCAGGGCCTGTTCGACTACACCGTCGGCGGCATGGTCGACGTGCCCGACTTCTTCCGTCGCCTCCGCGCCGAGGGCACCGCCGTCGACGCCGCCTCGCGGGTCTCGTTCGAGAAGGACTTCCGCGAGGCGAGCGAGCGCATGGTGCAGCTCGGCCGCTACGCGAACAGGAACGCCTCCAGCCGCGGCTACGGCGACGGCAACCTCGCCTTCGCGAAGGGCGAGGCGGCGATGTACCTGCAGGGCCCGTGGGCGCTCAACGAGATCGCCAAGACCGACGCGAAGCTGGCCGTCGGCACCTTCCCGCTGCCGGTGACGAACGATCCCGCCGACCTGAAGGTCCGCGTGAACGTCGACCTGGCGCTCTGGATCCCCGAGGTGTCGAAGAAGAAGGAGGCGGCGCGCAGCTTCCTCTCGTTCCTGATGCGCCCTGAAATCCAGAACAGGTACAACGCCGACAACAACGCCTTCGGCACGACGAAGGACGCACCTCCCACGTCGAACCCGGCGCTCGTCGGGATGCAGAAGTACTACGACGACGCCGCGTTCTACCTCGGCGGCTCGCAGCTCGTGCCGTCCGAGATCCCGCTGGCGAACTACGCGCAGTCGATCGCCCTCGGCGCGAAGCCCGAGTCCGTCCTCCGGCAGCTCGACGGCGACTGGGCTCGCCTCGCAATCCGCTCCTGACCCTCCTCGACAGAAACGAGAACGACATGGCCGTCGTGCCCCAGGCCAGCCCCCGCCCGAAGACGCGCGCCGACACCCCGGCGAGCGGTCGACGAGGCCGGCGCAGGATCGACAAGACCTTCTACGCCTTCCTGCTCCCGGGTCTGGTGCTGTTCACCCTGGCGATCGCCCTCCCGGCGGTGACGGGGATCTTCTACAGCTTCACCGACTCGGTCGGGTTCGGGCAGTTCGGGTTCACCGGCTTCATCAACTACATCGCCCTGTTCTCCGACCCCTCGATCCGGAGCGCCTACGGGTTCACGATCGGGTTCGCGCTCGTCACGGTCGCGGTCGTCAACGCGATCGCGTTCCTCCTGGCGATCGGGCTCACGGCCAGGATCCGCGCCAAGGTCGCTCTGCGTGCGGTCTTCGTGCTGCCGATGGTCGTCTCGGGCATCGTCATCGCCTACGTCTTCAACTTCCTGTTCTCCAACTCGATCCCGGCGGCGGCGACGGCCCTCGGGTTCGGGCCGCTCGAGAGCAGCCTGCTCGCGAACCCCGACTGGGCGTGGCTGGCGATCGTGGTGGTGACCGCGTGGCAGGCGATCCCGTCGACGATCCTGATCTACATCGCCGGCATCCTGGCGATCCCCGCCGACGTCTACGAGGCGGCGGCCCTCGACGGTGCCTCAGCCGCCCGCCAGCTGCGCTCGATCACGATCCCGCTGACGGCGGGCTACATCCTCATCAACGTGATCATCGGCTTCAAGAACTTCCTGAACTCGTACGACATCATCGTCGGCCTCACGAACGGCGGGCCCGGCACGTCGACGACGAGCATCGCGATGTCGATCTTCAACGGCTTCACGAACGGCGACTACGCCTACCAGATGGCGAACGCGACCATCTTCTTCCTGATCGCGATCGTGATCGCTCTCCTCCAGCTGCGCGCCACGCGCGGAAGGTCCGGTCTCTGATGTCCACCCAGATCCCTCTCGCCACGTCCACTACGAGCGGTGAGCTCCGCGGCCGCGACGCCGACTCCGTGAAGGCGCCCCGGGCCGGTCGGCCCGAGCGCTTCAACTGGCCGGTCACGATCGCCCTCGCGGTCTGCTCGCTGGCCGTCCTGATCCCGCTCTACGTCACGCTCACGATGGCCTTCAAGACCACCTCGCAGGCGGTCGACGGCAACGCCTTCAGCCTGCCCGCGCCGTTCACGCTCGACGGCTTCGTGCAGGCGTGGAACCTCACCACGTTCCCGCGCAGCTTCGCGATCTCGGTCGGGGTCTCCGCGTTCACGGTGGTCGGGACGATCCTGCTCAGCGCCTTCGCTGCCTACGCGATCTCGCGCAACTGGGACCGCCGCTTCTTCCGCTGGTCGTTCTACTACCTGCTGGCGGCGCTGTTCCTGCCGTTCCCGGTGGTGGCGCTCTCGCAGGTGAAGCTGACCGGTCTCGCGCACCTCGACAACCCGCTCGGCGTCGCGATCCTGCACGTCATGTTCCAGCTCGGCTTCAGCGTGCTGCTCTTCACGGCGTTCCTCCGCTCGATCCCAGACGAGCTCGAGGAGAGCGCGCGTCTCGAGGGAGCGACCACCGGGCAGGTCTTCTGGCAGCTGATCTTCCCGCTGCTGGCGCCGATGAGCGCGACGGTCGGGATCTTCGCGTTCCTGGCATCGTGGAACGACTTCGTCATGCCGAGCCTGATCACGTCCGACCCGGCGATGCAGACCCTGCCGGTGCTGCAGCAGATCTTCCAGACCCAGTTCAGCAACAACTACAACGTGTCGTTCGCCTCGTACCTGATGGCGATGGCCCCCGCGATCCTGGTCTACCTCTTCACCCAGCGCTGGGTGATGGCCGGGGTCACGCAGGGCGCCATCAAGTAGCGACGACATCCCGACCCGACCCCCGACGCACGAAACGGAGCATCGTCTCGATGACCGACACCCTCCCCACCCGCCCCTCGACGACGACCGACGAGACCTGGTGGCGCGACGCGGCCGTCTACCAGATCTACCCCCGCTCGTTCGCAGACTCGAACGGCGACGGCATCGGCGACCTCCCGGGCATCACCCGGCGAGTGCCGTACCTCGCGAGTCTCGGCGTCGACGCTGTCTGGCTGAGCCCGTTCTACCCGTCCGCGCTCGCCGACGGCGGCTACGACGTCGACGACTACCGCGCCGTCGATCCCCGGCTCGGCACGCTCGACGACTTCGACGAGCTCATCACCGCCCTCGACGCCGCGGGCATCCGCTGCATCGTCGACATCGTCCCGAACCACACCTCCGACCGGCACGCCTGGTTCCAGGAGGCGCTCCGGTCGCCGAAGGGGTCCGCCGCCCGCGCGCGGTACCTCTTCCGCGACGGCCTCGGCGAGAACGGCGAGCTGCCGCCGGCCGACTGGACCTCGACCTTCGGCGGCCCGGCCTGGGAGCCCGTCGGCGACGGCCAGTGGTACCACCACTACTTCGCGAAGGAGCAGCCCGACCTCGACTGGAAGAACCCCGAGGTCCGGGCGGACTTCCTCGAGACCCTCCGCTTCTGGTCGGACCGCGGGGTGCAGGGCTTCCGCATCGACGTCGCCCACGGCCTCGCCAAAGACCTCCCCGAGGTGCTGCCGAGCCAGGCCGAGCTCGACGCCATGCCCGTCGACGGCACCCATCCGATGTGGGACCGCGACGACGTCCACGACATCTACGCCGAGTGGCGCGAGGTGTTCGACTCCTACACTCCCGCCCGCACGGCCGTCGCCGAGGCCTGGGTCGCCGCCGACCGGCGGGCCCGCTACGCCAGCGCCGAGGGCCTCGGTCAGGCCTTCAACTTCGACCTCCTCGAGGCCGACTTCGACGCGGCGCAGTTCCGCTCCGTCATCGAGTTCAACCTCGGTCTGAGCGAGCGGTCGGGCTCGTCGTCGACGTGGGTGTTCTCGAACCACGACGTCGTCCGCCACGCGACCCGCTACGGCCTCCCCGCGCGCGACGGCAACCCGGTCAAGCAGGGCGCCGAGTGGCTGCTGTCCGGCGGCACGACGCCCGCCGTCGACCGCGAGCTGGGCCTCCGGCGGGCCAGGGCTGCGACGCTCCTCGAGCTGGCCCTCCCAGGATCGGCCTACCTCTACCAGGGGGAGGAACTGGGGCTGCACGAGGTCGCCGACATCCCCGCGGCCGAGCGGCAGGATCCGTCGTTCTTCCGCAACCCCGGCGTCGACATGGGCCGAGACGGCTGTCGCGTGCCGATCCCGTGGACCACGTCGGGTCCGTCGTTCGGGTTCGGCGACGCCGCGCCCCACCTCCCGCAGCCGAGCTGGTTCGGCGACTCGAGCGTCGAGGCGGAGGACTCCGATCCCGACTCCACCCTGAACCTCTACCGGAACGCGCTCGCGCTCCGCAGCCGGCTCCGCTCCGGCGGCCTGGAGTGGATCGAGACCGGGCGCGACGACGTCCTCGCGTTCCGTCGGCCCAACGGCTGGACCTCCGTCACGACGTTCGGCGACGAGCCGTTCGAGCTTCCCGCGGGCGAGCTCCTGCTGGCGACGACTCCGGTGCAGGACGGTCGCCTGCAGGGCGCCTCGACTGCTTGGATCAAGGCATGAACGTCACAGACACCAGCACGGACGACCTCCGCGTCGGAGTGATCGGTCTCGGATTCGCAGGATCGACGCACCTCGACGCCTTCACGGACCTCCCCGGGGCGACCGTGGTCGCGCTCGCGGGCCAGGAGCCGGCGCGCCTCGAGGAGCTCGGCCGGAGCCGCGGCGTGCCGCACCTCTACGCCGACTGGCAGGATCTCGTCGCGAGGGACGACCTCGACATCGTCTCGATCGGCGTCCCGAACGACCTCCACCACCCGATCGCGATGGCGGCCCTCCAGAGCGGCAAGCACGTCTTCTGCGAGAAGCCGCTCGCGACGACCGGCGACCTCGCGGCCGAGATGGTCGCGGAGGCGAAGGCCGCCGACCGGGTCCTCGAGGTGGCATACAACCACCGCCGTCGCGCCGACGTCGCGTTCCTCGGCGACTTCCTCGCCGACGATCCGATCGGCGAGATCTACCACGCCAGGGCCAGCTGGCTCCGGCGCTCGGCAATCCCGGGCCTCGGCTCCTGGTTCACCAGCCGGGCGACCGCGGGCGGCGGTCCGCTGATCGACCTCGGCTCGCACGTGCTCGACATCGCGCTCCACCTGATGGGCGAGCCCCGCGTCGTCACGGCCAGCGCCGTCACCTACAACGAGCTCGGCAGGCGCGGCCGCGGGGGCGGCACGAAGGTGCCCGCGTCGAGCGACGGCACGCACGCGTTCGACGTGGAGGACTTCGCCAGCGCGCTGCTCCGCTTCGACACCGGCGCGAGCCTCCTGCTTCAGGCCTCCTGGGCGTCGTACTCGAAGAACCACGAGGACATCGAGGTCGAGCTCCTCGGCTCGACCGGGGGTGCGCGCCTGCACGTCGACGACTACTCGACCGAGGGCACGCTGACGCTCTACTCGGACGTCGAGGGCGTCCCGACGGTCGCGCGGCCCGCCGTGCACGTGCCCGCCGGGCACCACCGGACGGTCATCGCCGGGTTCCTCGAGGCGATCCGCCAGGGCGAGGGCGCGAGCGCCCCGCGGTACACGAACCACTACGGCGAGTACGCGCTGCACCGCAGCCGCGTCGTCGACGCGATCTACGCGTCGGCCGCCGCGGGCCACGAGGTCGAGGTCGAAGGAGAGGCGCTGTGAGCGACAGCATCCGCATCACCGTCTGGAACGAGTTCGTCCACGAGACGCGCGGCGACGCCGTGGTCGTGGCGAACTACCCCGACGGCATCCACGAGGTCGTGGCCGCGGGGCTCCGCGAGCACCTCGGCGACGGGGCTTCCGTGGCGACGGCGACCCTGCGCGATCCTGAGCACGGCCTCACCGAGGAGGTGCTGGCCCAGACCGACGTGCTCTTCTGGTGGGGTCACATCGCGCACGACGAGGTGTCCGACGAGGTCGCGCAGCGCGTCGTCGACCACGTGCACGCCGGCATGGGCCTCGTCGTCCTGCACTCCGGCCACTACTCGAAGGTCTTCAAGCGCCTGATGGGCACGACGTGCTCGCTGAAGTGGCGGAACGACGGCGAGCGGGAGCTCGTCTGGACGGTCATGCCGGGCCACCCGATCGCCGAGGGCGTGCCGCACCCCATCCGGATCGAGCGGCAGGAGATGTACGGGGAGTTCTTCGACATCCCGGTGCCCGACGAGGAGGTGTTCCTGTCGACGTTCGCCGGCGGCGAGGTGTTCCGCTCGGGGGTGGCCTACACGCGCGGCCTCGGCCGGGTCTTCTACTTCTCGCCCGGAGACCAGGAGTACCCGGTGTACCACCACCCCGACATCCGCCGGGTGCTGGCCAACGCGGCCCGCTGGGCGCGGCCTCGCGGTGAGCGGCGCACGCTGACCGCCGACCAGCACCCGCTGGGGTGGTTCGAGGGCTGAGGCGCGGCCGACCCTGAGCGGCCGACGACCCGGCGGCCTAGGCTTCGGATGACGGGGGCCACCACCCCCGGACTCCGGCCGAGGTCTCGCCGTGGTCGAGGAGTGCCGGCCGGTGCGCCTCACGACGACGGACGGACCCCCGTGCACGCGTACGCGATCTACTCCGACGGTGCCGGGACGCTCCTCCACGAAGACCGGACGAGCACGTCCCAGGCCCGGATCGTCCGTCAGCTCGAGGAGGGCGTGCCGGACGGCATGAGCGTCGCCGGGATCGTCTTCACCGACGAGGTCAGGGCCTTCCGGATCGTCGCCGAGGCCTGACGCTCCCGCCGTCGGCGCGTGCCGACGCGAGCACGGGCGCGTACCCCGCGGCCAGGACATCGAGTCTCGTCGCGGCGTACGGTCGAGGCACCGAACGAAAGGCTCATCATGACCTCAGAGAGAGACACCGACCCGCTGAGCGGACCGATCGACGACGAACCCGACGAGAAGAAGACGCCGGGCGGCACCCCCGACGAGACCCCGGACGAGGACGGCTCCGAGTGGATCCCCGAGCCGCGTCCGACGGAGGGCGACGGCCCGCTGCCCTGATCGGCGCGGGCCCACCCGATCGGCGCGGGTCAGCTGACCGGGTCAGGCTGACCGGCGCGGGTCAGGCCTCTTCGGCCGTCGCGAGGACGGCGATCGACGCGGTGATGATGAACTCGTCGTAGCTGACGTCGAGCGCCGCCGACGGAGCGGATGCGGGCGCGATCTCGGC
This sequence comes from Frondihabitans peucedani, assembly GCF_039537585.1. NCBI lineage: Bacteria > Bacillati > Actinomycetota > Actinomycetes > Micrococcales > Microbacteriaceae > Frondihabitans > Frondihabitans peucedani. The sequence continues at coordinate 353,763 of NZ_BAABAU010000004.1, read as the reverse complement.
CGGCGCCGAGAGGTGCGGCTGGGGGCTCCGCGGCGGGTAGTGGGAGACCCTGGCCCTCGGGACGGTCTCGTTCCGTTCGTAGAGGCTGGTCATGGTCTGACCCTACGGCCGGCAGAAATATGCTTCTACCCATTGCGCTCGGCGCCGATCCGCGCAAGGGGGCAGCCGCTTCAGGGCTGCGCAGCCCTCACGCCCTGCGCTCGCGACGCGGCACCAGGAGCCAGAGCACCACGACCACAGCGGCCGTGATCCCGGCGGCGACGAGCCCGGCCGTCAGCCCCGCGACCACGTCGAAGATGAGGAGCACGGTGCCCGTGATGGCGGCCGCGACGAGCACCAGGATGACGTCGAGCAGCACGCTCGCCGTGTGCACCATCCGCTTCCGGAGGCCGCGACGGAACAGCGCCCGATGCAGGCTCACCGGCGCGAGCCCCAGGATCGTGGCGCCCGCGGTCAGCGCGACGAGCACGAGGTAGACGCCCACCTCGAAGCCGTCGAGCGACGTGAACCGCTGCTGGAACGCGACCGCCAGCAGGAAGCCGGTCAGCAGCTGCGTCCCGGTCTGCGTGACCCGGAGCTCCTGCAGCAGCTCGTTCCAGTTGCGGTCGAGACGCTCGGTCTCGGTCTCGTCGCGGTCGGAGATGCGATCGGGCGTGCTCCCCGGATCCCGCGTCGGGCTCTCGTCCATGGACAGCCATCATGCCCTGTCTCCACTGCGCTCGTCCGCAGTGATCGGGGTACAGCGTTCAGCCTCGACGGCATAGGCAGGGGCGATGGAACTCATCCACTACGCGGACGGCTCGATCCTCACCGGCTCGTCGATCGCCAAGGCCCTGCTCGACTACGCGCAGGTGCTGGCTGCGAACGAGAGCGCCGCGTCGCTGGAGATCCCGATCCGTCAGGATGACGGGTCGGTCGGGCACGCGACGTTCCTCCTCGGTCCGGCCAGCCAGATCGTGGCTGTCACCGTGGAGAGCGAGTTCGACGAGATCGTCGACGACGACCTCGTGAAGCGGCTCGAGGCGGAGACCGACAGGCAGCGCGGCGCCGAGGTCAGCGCCGGAGAACAGGGACCGGCGGGCGTCGCCCCGACCGATCTCGAGTGGGAGGAGTGAGCATGGCCGAGACACCGAGCGTCGGAGACCGCGTCTCGTGGGGCACCTCGCAGGGCCGCACCCAGGGCGTCGTCAAAGAGCGGAAGACCAGCGACTTCGAGTTCGACGGGCAGAAGTTCACGGCGTCGAAAGACGAGCCGGCCTTCATCGTCGAGTCGGAGAAGACCGGTGCGAAGGCCGCCCACAAGGGCTCTGCCCTGCGGAAGCTGAAGAAGAAGGACTAGCCGCCGGCCTCGTGCTGGGGCCTCGGGCTCAGCGGTCGTAGCGGACGACGATCGTCCGGCTCACCCGCCAGCTCTGCCCGACGTGGAAGCCGTCGCGCCGCAGCTCGGGCGTCAGGGTCGTCGCGATGTCGTGCGCCGTGCCGGTCAGGAGCCAGACGGACCGCGCATCCTGCGCCTTCCCGAGGACCGAGCCGAGGGGGCGGTCGCTCGCCCACATCCGGTCGGTCTCCGACGCGGGCGTGCGCAGCGCGATGTCGTCGAGTCCGCGGAACGCCGTCGGGTAGCTGTCGGCGATGATCCGCGATGTCGTCAGCGGGTGCCGATCGACCGGGCCGTAGACGACGGCGTCCCTCGTGTCGCGCGGCTCCCGAGCTCGCTCGCGGGAGACGAGCGCGGCCACCCGGTTCCAGGCGGAGTCGTCCTTCGCGGTGACCTGGCGCTGGGCGACGATCGTCGGCAGCGACAGGGCGACGAGCACGGCGACGAGCAGCGGCACGGCCCGCCGCCACGGCAGGCGGTCGAGCCCGACTGCGATCGCCAGCGCCGCGGCCGGAGCCCCGAACGTCACGTAGCGCGGCGAGTAGAGCGGGGTGTGCACCAGCGAGACGGCGATCAGGCCGAGCGTCGGCACCGCCATCCACGGCGCTGCGATCAGGAGGACGTCGCGCGCCGTCCGCCCCTCGGCCTGTCCGGGCCTCCGAAGCGCTGCGACGACACCGATCAGGATCAGCGCCCACGCCACCGCGGCGAAGGCGCCGTTCTCGTAGAACCACTGCGTCGTGACGACCTCCTCGACCGTGTGCAGACTCGGCCTCGGGATCCAGTGGATCTGCCCCGACTGCCGCGAGGCCAGCACGGCCAGGGGCAGGATCGCGACGACCGTCAGCGCGGCCGCCAGGGTCCAGCGCAGGATCGGGCGGCTGGTCGCCCAGCCCGACGCCCGCAGGCCCGCGTGCCGCTTCCGGGCTCGCAGCAGGGCGAGCACCGCCGAGACGCCGTGCGCGACGACGACCAGCACGAGGTACAGGAACACCGCCGAGCTCAGGATCGCGACGGCCGCGTACGCGATCCACCAGCGCCGGGCGCTGCGCCTCGCGGCCGTCACGAACAGGATCGTCGAGGCCACCGCCAGCAGGGTGCCGAGGGCGAAGGAGCGGCCCTCGAGGCCCATCCAGGTGACCCGCGGGAGGACGCAGAACACGACTCCGGCGAGGAGTCCGATCCGGCGCGTGGCGAGCATCCTGCCCAGGACGACGGTCAGCGCGGCCGCACCGCCCGTCGCGAGCGCCGAGGGGAGTCGGAGCGTGAATGGCGAGTACCCGACGACGTCGAACCAGAGGTGCATGCCGGCGTAGTAGGTCGCGTGGACGACGTCGACGGTGGTGAGCATCCGGCCGAGCGCGGCCCACGAGCGGGTGGCCGAGACGACGGTCGCCGCCTCGTCGTACCAGAGCGACGGGACCCACGAGAAGAGGACGGCGATCGCGGTCGCGGCGAGGCCGACCAGGACGGCGTCGGTGACCCTGCTCCGGCGGGTGCCCGCCGATCCTGCGCGGTCGTCGGTGCGGTCGCGGTCGCTGCGATCGTCTCCGTCGCTGTCTCCGTGGCTGGGGCGAGGGGTGCGGGGGAGAGGCGGTGCGGAGGACATCGGTCCGTTCTCGGGGTCGCGGGCGGAGGTACTGGACACCTCACCGTGCGAGTCCTCGTCCCAGAGGCCTCCCAGAATGCTCAGCCAGTCTTCGGCCGCGGTGGGTCAGCCTGCGAGTGTGGTGCGGGGGTACTCGCCGAAGCGGGCGACGTAGGCCGACGAGAACCGTCCGAGGTTGCCGAAGCCCCACTGGCGGGCGACCTCGGAGACCCGTGCCGTGGCGGGGGTCGCGGACAGGAGGTCCTGCCGGACCCGGTCGAGGCGGACGTCACGGAGGTAGGTCGTCGGGCTGGAGCCGAGGTTGTCGCTCATGACCTGCTGGAGGGTCCGGACGCTCATGTCCGCAGCCCCGGCGATGTCGGCGGCGGTGAGCTGCTGGTCGGCGTGCTCGTGGACGAACTCGACCGCGAGGCGCAGCCGCCTCGTCCGTTCGGTGCGGACGACGTCGGGGACGTCGACGGCGCGCCAGGGGAACAGGTCGAGGACCGCCCGCACCAGCGCGGCCTGGGCGGCCTCGCGTTCCTCGGGTCGCGCCGAGGGGCGCACGATGACGGGCGTGGCCTCGCCGAGAGCGGCCCGCCACCGGGCGACCTCGTCATCGGTCGGGACGGCGGCGAGATCGAAGACGATGCGCTGCGGGTGCCGGCCGTGGCGTTCCGCGGCGACGCGCTCCAAGAACGCCGCGTCGATCAGGACGATGCCGTGCCGGTGGGGCGTCATCGAGAACGAGTACGACGTCTCCGTCGGGAGCAGGAACGGGCGCGCGCCGACGCTGGTGAACTGCCCGAGCGGGTGGTCGACCGTGACTGAGCCCGACCGGAACCAGGTCAGGACGTAGTCGCGCGACCACGGGATGACGCCCTGGATGTGCCCGAGGAACGACCCCGTCTGCAGGCTCAGCCGCGAGTCGCCGGAGGAGGCGAAGCGGAACGCGAATGTCTCCGGCCCCGCCTTGGCGCGGAACTGCCGGCCGTCGTACACGGCCTCGAGGCGGGCTCGGGCCTCCTCCATGCAGTCGGTCGACCACTCGAGGCGCTCGAAGTCGGGCGCCGCGGCAGGGCCGTCGGCGCCGACACGGAGTATCGGACGGCTGGGGGGAAGGTAGGTGCTCGTCATGGTCGCTCCTGATCCTCGCCTCCCCGAGCCGGGCGCTGGTCAGGCGTCGGACCCCTCGGCCGTGCAGTCGTCTGCTGCGCGTGCCGAGCGTGCCCCGGAGGAGCGGTCACTACCAGAGTGCTGGAGAGACGCCGCCCGATCTCGCCCCAGAAGGTGGGACATGCGCCAGGCGGGACACGCGGCAGGTGGGACACGCGGCAGGCGGGACACGCGGCAGGCGGGCCATGCGCCAGGCGGGCTCGTCAGCCCGTCTGCGGGGCGATCGAGGAGCGGACGATCGCGGGCATCGAGATCAGCACCTGCCCGCCCGCCTCCTCGTCGCCGAGGATGAGGTCGACGGCCCTCCGGCCCATCGCCTGGTAGGGCAGCGCGATGGTCGTGAGCGGCGGTTGGAGGTAGGAGGCGATCTCGTCGTCGTCGAACGACACGACGGAGATGTCGCGACCGACCTCGAGGCCGCACTCCTGGCAGGCCCGGTAGGCGCCGAAGCTGAGGCGGTCGTTCATGCAGATCAGCGCCCGGACGTCGGTCCGCTCCTCCAGGAGCTCCCGGGTCAGCCGGTAGCCGTCCTCGAGCTCCCACTCCGAGCTCCGCTTCTCGGCAGCGAGCCGGATGCCCAGCTCCGTCAGGCGGCCGAGGATGCCGTCGGTCCGCTGCCCGACCGTCGCGGAGCGGGACGGATCCCGCTCGCTGTCGAGGTTTCGGCCGATGAGCGCGATGCCGTCCCGGTGGCCGGCCTCGGCCAGGAGGTCGACGGCTCGGCGCCCGCCGGCCCGCTCGTCGGGCAGGACGGACGTGCGGTGCGGCTCGGTGGTCGCGTTCAGCATGACCACCCGCGTTCCCTCGGGGACTGCCGGCGTCTCGATCCTGCGGGCCTGCATGGTGGCGAAGATGATGCCGTCGACCTGCCGGTCGAGCACCGCCGCGACCGCCTCGGCCTCGCGTGCCCGGTCGCCTCCGGACTCGACGACGAGCATGACGTGCCCGGCCTGCTGAGCCGCCTCGACGGCCCCTCGGATGAGGCCGCTGGCGAATCGCGTCGTCGCCACGACGTCGGAGACGAAGCCGATCGTGAGCGACTTGTCGGTGCGGAGAGCCCGCGCGCCCATGTTCGGACGGTAGTTGAGGGCCGCTGCCGCAGCCTGGACGCGTCGGCGGCTGTCGTCGGAGAACCGGCCGTTCGGAGTGCCGTTCAGGATCTGCGACGCGGTCGTCGGAGAGAGCCCGGCGGCTCGTGCGACGTCTGCCAGCGTCGCCCGCTTCGCCGTCACATCGCCTCCTGAGCCCCGAGTGTAATGCCTCGACGACACGCCGAGAGCGGTTCTGCGAGCGCCCCCCTTGACACGCGAACGCACAAGGTCGACACTCGATACCTACCGAGGCTAAATGCTTTTAGCACTCTTCACCAAACCCCACCCGACGAAGGAGTCGTTCCCCATGGCAGTGAACAAGAGAGCCCGGCGACTCACCGCCGTGGCAGTCGTGGCGGCGTCGGCGATGCTCGCCCTCGCCGGCTGCGCCCCCGGCAGCGGCCCGACGACCGCGAAGACGTCCGGCACGGTCTCGACCTCCGCCCCCAAGGGCAAGGTGACGCTGAACATCTACGACGAGACCGGCTTCCCCGTGACGCAGGACCTCGCGGACGAGTTCACGAAGCAGTACCCCAACGTGACGTTCAAGCTCACCCGCGACAGCTTCCAGAACCTGCTGGCCAACACGCCGCGGATCCTCTCCGGCTCCGATGCGCCCGACCTGATCCGTCTGTCGACCCTCGGCACCACCGTCAAGGACGGGCTCCTGACGAACCTCGACCCGTACTTCGACGCCTACGACTGGAAGAAGTTCCCGGCCGGCCAGCTGGCCGGAGCCAGGATGAACTCCAAGGGCGTGCGCGGCGACGGGTCCCTGTGGCAGTTCGGCATCGGGTACTCCGTCACCGGCATCTACATGAACAACGAGCTCGCCTCCAAGGTCGGGATCACCGAGGTCCCGACGACGATGGACGAGCTCGAGGCCGACCTGCAGAAGGCGAAGGACAAGGGCGTCCTGCCCATCCAGACCGGCATGCAGGACGGCGTCGGCACCTTCACCCTGCAGGCGCTGATCAACCAGTACGGCGACAAGCAGAAGCTCGTCGACTGGATGTTCAACAAGCCCGGGGCGACGATCCAGACGGCTGCGGCCCTCAAGGGTGCGTCGACCTTCCAGGACTGGGCGAAGAAGGGCTACCTGCCCTCCGACGTGAACGCCATCAACTACACGACGATGGTGTCGAACTTCACCTCCGGCAAGGGCCTGTTCATGTGGGACGGCAACTGGGACGCCGCGAACGTCGACAAGGCCCTCGGAAAGGGCAAGGCGCAGTTCTTCCTCCAGCCCGGGGTGAAGGCCGACTCGAAGTACGTCGCGATGGGCACGGGCAACACGTTCGCCATCCCCTCGAAGTCGAAGCACGCCGACGCCACCGCCTTCTTCCTGAACTGGATCGCCACCAACAAGAAGGCCCGGCAGATCGTCGTCGACGTCACCGGTGCTGCACCCGGAGGCGACCCGAGCGAGGCCCTGCCCACGGTCGCGTCCGGCACCCTGACCAAGCAGGCGCTCGACCTGTCGGCGAAGGTCGGTGAGGACGACGGGTTCGTCGACTTCATGGCCAACAGCACCGCCGGCATCTACCAGGGCTCCCTCCAGCCGAACGAGCAGCTGCTGCTGACCGACAAGCTGTCGCCCTCGGCGTTCCTCAAGGCCACGCAGGCGTTCTACGAGAAGGACCTCGCCGCCAAGTGAGCTCGATCACCGAATCCGGTCCGGCCGGGGCGGGCGCCACGCCTGCCCCGGCCCGTCCGGGCCCCTCTCCCGCGCCTCGCAGGCGCCGCAGCCCCCGCCGTCGGCTCGTGCTCGTCGGCTGGCTCATGGTGCTCCCCGCCCTCCTCGCGTACGCCCTCTTCGTCCTGTACCCGCTCGGGACGGCCATCCAGTACTCGCTGTTCGACTGGAACGGGATCGGTGTCGCGACCTGGGTCGGTCTCGGCAACTACGTCGAGATCTTCACCGATCCGTCGCAACTGACGCCGATCTTCAACGCGCTGATCCTGATCGTCTTCTTCACCGGCATCCCCGTCGTGGCGGGCCTGGCGCTGTCCAGCCTCCTGCGGAACATGAAGCAGGGGCCGTTCGCGTCCGCTGCCCGCACCATCCTGTTCCTCCCGCAGATCGTTCCCCTCGTCGCGGCCGGCATCGCCTGGTCGTGGATGTACGCGCAGACCGGCACCATCAACGCCATCCTCGACGCCGTCGGGCTCGGCTTCCTGACCACCTCGTGGCTGGCGAACTTCAGCACCGCGCTCCCGGCGGTCGGCCTGATCGGATCGTGGGTCCTCACCGGACTCTGCACCGTGCTCCTCCTCACCGGGATGGGCAAGATCGACGGCTCCCTCTACGAGGCGGTCCGCCTCGACGGCGCCGGCTGGTTCCGCGAGTTCTTCACGATCACGCTGCCCGGAGTCCGCCAGGAGATCGCCGTCCTGACGACGATCACCGTCATCTCGGCGCTCAGCGCATTCGACGTCATCTACACGACGACGAAGGGAGGGCCCGGCACCACGACGCTCGTGCCCGGCATCTTCATCTTCCGGCTCGCCTTCGTGCAGAGCCAGGTCGGCCTCGCCTCCGCCTTCGGCGTGGTCCTGCTGGTCTTCGTGCTCATCATCGTCCTGCCCATCCAACGACTCACGAGGGAGCGCGACTGATGATCGTGAGCCGGACAGAACTCGTCCTCGGACGGATCATGCTGGTCGTCGTCCTCCTCCTGACCCTCCTGCCGTTCGCGAGCATGATCACCGCGGCGCTGCAGTCGCCCGACAAGATCCCGAGCGGCTTCTCGATCCCGCTGCACCCGCAGTGGAGCAACTTCGCCACCGCGTTCACGCAGGGCAACATCGGCCCGCTGATGCTGTCGAGCCTGTTCATCGTGGTCGTGACCGTCCCGGTGACGCTCCTGCTGTCGACCCTCGCCGGCTACGCGCTCGGCAACCTCCGGATCCCCGGTGCCCGCATCGTCCTGATCGCGATGGTCCTCGGCCTCACGATCCCGTTCGAGGCGATCGTCATCCCGCTCTACTACCAGATGACCTCGTTCGGAGTGATCAATACGCAGTGGGCCGTGATCCTGCCCCTCATCGGGCTCTACATGCCCTTCAGCGTGTTCTGGATGCGCGCTCACTTCGTCGGTGTCCCGCCGGAGCTCTCCGAGGCCGCCCGGGTCGACGGCGCTTCGATCTCGCAGGAGTTCCGCCAGATCCAGATGCCTCTGGCGACGCCCGCGCTGTCGGCGCTCGGGATCCTGCTGTTCCTCTGGACCTGGAATCAGTTCCTCCTGCCGCTGGTCATGATCTCCGATCCGAACAAGCGGACCGCGGCCGGCGCCCTCGGCGCCTTCCAGGGGCAGTACATCGACGCGCTCCCGCTGCTGTTCGCCGCATCGCTCCTCGTGATGCTGCCCACCGTCGTCATCTACGTCGTCTTCCAGCGGCAATTCATCAAGGCGCTCCTCCAGGGCGCCGTGAAGGGCTGATCGCCTCATGACCGCAACCGAGACGCTCTCCTCCGGCACCGTCGAGCCCGGGTTCGACGGGGTCCGCGACGCCTTCGAGGCCGCACTCGCAGAAGACGGGGCCAGCGGCGCCGGGCTGTCGATCCGGCAGGACGGACGCACCGTCGTCGACCTCTGGGGCGGCACCGCCGACGCCGAGACCGGCAGGGCCTGGACGTCCGCCACGCCCAGCGTGATCTTCTCCGCGACGAAGGGCGTGATGTCGATCCTGATCGCCCGCCTCGTGCAGGACGGCCTCCTCGACTACGACGCGCCGGTCGCCCGCTACTGGCCCGAGTTCGGCCGGGCCGGAAAGGCCGAGGTCACCGTCGGCGACGCCGTGGCGCACCGGGCGGGACTCTCCGCGCCGGTCGTCGACTGGACGACGGACGACCTCCTCGACTGGGATCGCTCCGTCGCCCTGCTCGCCGACCAGGAGCCGCTCTGGCGTCCGGGCTCGGGCTGGGCGTACCACGCGATCACGCACGGGTGGCTCACCGGCGAGATCGTCCGCCGCGTCACCGGCTCGATGCCGGGCGCCTACCTCTCCCGGCTCGCCACCGACCCGCTCGGCATCGACGCCTGGATCGGCCTCCCGTCCGATCGCGCCGGAGACGCGGCCACCCTGCAGGTCGGACGCACCCTCCGGGCGCTCACGCTCCGGCAGCGGGAGGCCATCGACGCGGGCGCGTCCGTCTGGCCCCAGCGCGCCCTGACCCTCGGTGGAGCCCTGCCCGTCGAGCTCGTCGGCCCGGGGGAGGGGTTCAACCGCCCCGACGTCCAGGCCGCGCAGATCCCCGGTGCGGGCGGCATCGCGACGGCGCACGCGCTCGCCGCGTTCTGGTCGGCGGTCGTCGCCGAGACCGACGGAGTCCGGCTGGTGGACGACGAGACGGCTCGGGCCGTCGCGGTCGTCCGATCGGAAGGCGCCCCGGTCTTCTCCTCGCCCCCGCCCTGGCCGAGGTGGGGTCGCGGCGTGCAGCTCGACTCCGAGGCGCGGCGCTACCTGGGGTCGTCGAGCATCGGTCACGACGGAGCCGGAGGGCAGGTCGCCTTCGCCGACCTCGACGCCCGGATCGGCTTCGCCTTCCTGACGAACCGGATGGAGGCCGACGACGACCGCGCGACCCGAATCGTCGAGGCGCTCCGCCAGGCCCTGACCGCACCCGCTGCCGCCTGACACCGCGCGCGACCGAGACTGGACGACACACCGATGGCCTTCTCTCTTCCGGACTCCTGGATCTGGGACTTCTGGCTCGCCGACGACGGCGACCTGTTCCACCTCTTCTACCTGCACGCCCCGAAGTCCCTCGGCGACCCCGAGCTGCGACACCGGAACGCGCGCTTCGGCCACGCGACCTCCCGCGACCTCCGCGAGTGGGACGACCTCGGGCCGATCTTTCCGCCGGGCGCAGACGGAGAGTTCGACGAGACCGCGACCTGGACCGGCAGCGTGGTCCGCGGCCGGGACGGGCTGTGGCGGATGTTCTACACCGGGGCGTCGTTCCGGCCCGGGGGCGGGAACGTCGAGACGATCGGCGTCGCCACCTCGCCCGACCTGACCACCTGGACGAAGCAGCCCGGCCCGCTCGTGCGGGCGGACTCCCGCTGGTACGAGACCTGGGGCACCTCGACCTGGCCGGAAGAGGCGTTCCGAGACCCGTGGGTGTACCTCGACCAGGAGTCCGGCACCTGGCACATGCTGATCACGGCGCGCGCCGACCACGGCAGCGACGACGATCGCGGCGTGATCGGCCACGCGACCTCGCCCGACCTCGAGGAGTGGACGCTGCAGCCTCCGCTCAGTAGCCCGGGCGCCGGATTCGCCCACCTCGAAGTGCCGCAGCTCGTCGAGGTCGACGGCGCCGCGGTCCTGCTCTTCTCCTGCAACACGCCCGCCCTGAGCGACGCCGCGCGAGCGCAGGGCCTGACCGGCGGCATCTGGAGCGTCCCGGTGTCGGTGCCCCTGCAGGAGGTCGACGTGGCCCGAGCGCGCCTGCTCGCCTCGGAGCGGCTCTACAGCGGGCGGATCCTGCCCGACCGCACCGGCGCCCCGGTCCTGCTCGCCTTCGATATGGCGGACGCCGACGGGGGCTTCCTCGGTTCGATCTCCGACCCCGTGCCGGTCGGCTGGGCTGCTGGCGGGCTCAGGATGCTGGGGTAGCGGCGCCCGGTCGGCGTGTCACTTCGCAAGCTAGATGAGACCGCCTCTCAGGCGTGATCCCAGATCCATCTTGAGAATGCGAATGTCGGGTAGGACTGCTGAGGGTTTAGTTGACTCGGTTTCCTAGGCCGCGCTTGCGGTCTGTGGGTTGATTATTGCTTCGTACTCGACCGGTGCCAGCTTCCCGAGGCCGCGTTGGCGTCGTTTCCGGTGATAGCTGGCCTCGATCCAGGTGATGATCGCCAGCCGCAGCTGCTGTCTTGTGGCCCATTTCCGCCGGTTCAAAACGTTCTTCTGCAGGAGCGCGAAGAACGATTCCATTGCAGCGTTATCGGCGCACGCACCGACCCTTCCCATCGAGCCGAGCAGGCCCGCCTCGCTGAAAGCGCGGACGTATTTCTTGGACCGGAACTGGCTGCCCCGGTCGGAGTGAACCACGGTGCCGGCCGGGCTCCGGCGGTCGACAGCCATCCGAAGCGCGTTGACAGCGAGGGACGCTTTCATCCGGTGGTCAATCGAGTAACCCACGATCCGACGGGAGCAGGCGTCTTTCACAGCGCACAGGTAGAGCTTGCCCTCGGCCGTCTCGTGCTCGGTGATGTCCGTGAGCCAGAGCCGGTCCACGTCCGGTGCCGTGAACTCCCGTTTGACCCTGTCGTCGTGCACCGGTGGGCCGGCTTTGCGGTTCAGGCCCCGCTTCTTCGAGTGCAGCGACCAGAGCCGCTGCTGGGAGCACAACCGCCAGACACGTCGCTCCGATGTCCGATGGCTGGCGGCCTTCAACTCATCGGCGATGAACCGATACCCAAACGTCGGGTCGTCCTCATGAGCGTCGAGAGCCGCGTTCGTGAGGTGGGCGTCGTCCCAGTCGCGCTGGCTGACCGGGTTGCTCCTCCACCGATAGAACGCCTGCTTCGAGAAGCCGAGCACCCGGCAGGCCACCGTGACGGGGACCCCGTCAGCGGCAAGGTCAGGGGACCTGCGGGTAACTCATTTTGGGAGCTGGGACTGAGCGAAATACGCGGCCGCCCGGCGGAGAATCTCGTTCTCCTGCTCGAGCAGCCGGATCCTTTTCTGCGCCTCTTTCAGGGCCGCTTGCTCAGCCGCCTTTGCAGCTGCGGTCGACGCTGACGCCAGATCGAGTCCCTCGTCGCGGTCGGCTACTCGAAGCCACCGTTGCAGACATGTCTCGGAGATCCCGAAGTCTTTCGCGACTTGTCGATGCGACGCCTCGCCTCGGCGGGCGACCGCGATCACGTCACGCCGGAACTCCGGTGGATAGGCCTTCACCATGATGAACATCCTTCCAGCAGGAGCACATGCTCCTACCGATCGGAGTCAACCGAACCCTCAGCAGTCCCTCGCTTCACTGTCATTGCGAAGCCTCAGAAAGTGCGATGCTCTTGACCTGTGTCTGCTTGCATAGGGACAGTGTGGGACCGATGCCAGCCAGCATGGATGATCTGTCTCCACTGACTGGGCCGTGTGAGGTTCCGGAGTGGGCGTCGCCCACGCAATTACTTGGTTTGCGGATCGCCAACTATTAAGTGAGAGAGCAATGCGGATCAGACTCGACGACCTTGTAGCTTCGCGCCTGGCCGAGGGGGCGGCTGTACCAGCCTTCACCTGCTACGACTTCACGACCGCTCTCGCGGTCGTATCGGCCGCCGAAGAGGTTGGTCAGGGCGTGATTATTCTCATCACGCCAAAGACAGCTTCGATGAAGGAGGGGTTGCGGCTTGTCGCAGCGGTTCGGGCTTTAGCAGATGCCGCGGTGGTCCCCGTGGCTGTGCAGTTGGACCACGCTCCAAACCTTGACCTCATCCTCTCCGCGGTGGCTGCGGGCGCAGATTCGGTTCTTGCAGATGCCTCGGCGGCGCCCTTTGCAGACAATGTGGCCTTTGTGCGCCACGTGCGGTCGGCGACGGATGCGCTCGGCGTCGTCGTGGAGGCGGAGTTGGGAAGCATCGCCGGCGACGAGGACCGTTCGCTGGCAGTCGAGGCCTCTGGCAAAACGGATTCGCTCTTGGTCGCCGAGTTCGTAGCGTCGTCGCACGCACAACTGTTGGCCACCTCGGTGGGAAACGTTCATGGCAGCTACGCGGGCGTGCCGAAGTTGGATTGGCCGCTCATCTCCGATGTCCGAGCAGCGAGCCCCGTGCCGTTGTCCCTTCACGGAGCATCTGGGTTGCCGGATGAGGACTTGCGGCGTGCCCCAGCTGCCGGGCTGGGAAAAATCAATTTCAATACCGAGTTGCGTGCAGCCATCTTTGATGCCGTGGAGGCGCAGCTGAGTGCGTCGAGAGCGACTGGCGACGACATGCTGGCGTACGAACGCGCGTGTCGAGAGGCCGTCCGACAGTTCACCCTCTCGACGCTGGAGAAACTTGCCGGAAGGTGACAACCACTCGTAAACGCCTTCAACTGGCCGGCGCCCATCCAGACTGCGTCCTTTCGATACACGCGTCGCCGGCACAGGGCTAGCGCGAATGGGGCGCTAGCAGCTCAGATATTCAGGAGTTTTCCGATTCGCTGAGGACCAACGCCCGGAGGTCATCCAATGTTTGCGCCATGTGGTTGTCCATCGCGACTCGGGATGCTTCAGGGTCGCCTGATCTGAGGGCTGCCAAAATGAGAGTGTGGTGGTGAATGGCGTGCTCTTGAATTTCGGGGAGCCGGGATGTTTGTTCGCGGCGGGCAGCGAGGATCCGGGAGAGCGGCTCAAGGAGGACGGAGACGAACACATTTCCTGAGGCCTGCAAAATGACCCGGTGAAAATGGAGATCCGCCTCGACGAACAGGCTGACGTCGTTACCCAGATGTGCTTGGCGCATACGGACGATGTCGTATGAGAGCTGTTCGGTCTCGTCACTGGAGATTCGGGCGGCCGCAAGTGCTGCCGAACCGACCTCAAGCATTTTTCGCAGTTCAATGAGTTGGACGGCAGCCGCCCCATCATCGTGCTCCGTGGATGTTGCCCTTAGCACTGCTTCCAAGGAAGTCCAGCGATTGAGCGGATTCACAAAGGTACCTCGACCGCGTTCGACGCGGGCAACTCCGAGTGCCTCGAGAGTCTTTACGGCTTCACGAACTGTGACTCGGCTGACGTCGTGTTGAGCGACCAGATCTTGCTCGCCAGGCAGCGTCGACTCGGGAGGGAATTCTCCCGACGTGATTCGCGCCAGAAGATCATCCGAGACCATCGCGACCAATGATTGACGGCTCATGACGATCCCTTGGTTGAAAGACTTCTAGTTCAATATTAGGGGTCATTCCCGGGAGCGCGAGCGAAAGATACGATGCCACTTGTCCGACATCTGACAAATTCTGGAGACTGCTCGATGACTAGCCATTCCCGCGACACAACTCGCGTTTCTGTTCTGGGACTGGGGGCCATGGGACTTCCCATGGCTACCCGCCTCGGACAGTCCTTTGACGTCCACGGTTTCGACGTGAACGAGAGCAGACGCCTACTCGCGGCAAGGGAGGGTGTGAGTGTGCATGAGTCCGCTCGACTCGCTGCGGCGGAGGCTGATGTCGTGCTGATAGCCGTCCGCAACGAGCAGCAACTGATCGATGTTCTTTTCGGGCCTGTCGGGGTGGTTGACGTGCTGACCTCCGAAGCGGTGGTCGTTCTCACAAGCACCGTCGGGATGGCTGCAATTCCGGAGACAGCAATGCGACTGGACCACCTCGGTATTTCGTTTGTAGACGCTCCTCTCTCTGGAGGCGCTGTCCGAGCCGCAGAAGGTGACTTGCTCATCCTGGTGGGCGGCACGCCTCAGTCGATCGGACTGGCAAGATCCGTCCTTGATTCGCTCTCGTCAACGTTGACCATCGTGGGAGACCGTCCGGGGGACGGCCAGGCATTGAAGACGGTCAATCAGCTCCTCTGCGGAGTTCACATTGCAGCTGCCGCGGAAGCTCTTGCGCTGGCAGATGCATTGGGACTGAAGCGTGAGGCAGCGCTTGAAGCCCTGGAACTGGGGGCCGCCGGGTCGTTCATGCTATCGAACCGGGGGCCACGCATGCTGGCTGCCTACGACGCAAACCCTCCGGAAGTCATGAGTCGCCTAGATATCTTCGTCAAAGATCTGGGGATTGTCGGTACAGCGACCCGGTCTCTCGGACTTGCCGCGCCCGTCTCTGCAGCGGCTGAACAACTTTTTCTGCTTGCCAAAGCCCAAGGTCTCTCTGCTGAAGACGATTCAGCCGTGATCAGAGCGATCGCACCGAAGCTCAATGCGGATTGATCTTTACCCGGGGCTGATTCGTCGACGGACTTGACAAGGGCCTCCTTGAAGGTCAATCATCAGTTGTCTTACGTTTGCCGTCATACCTCAAAGGAGAGTCTCATGGCTCAAAAGGTCGCCATCTTGCACACCAGCTTCGTGTTCGTGTCGGTGGAGCCGGTCATCAACGATCTCATCGCCGAGATGATGCCCGACGCTGAGGTGCTCCACTTCGTTGATTCTGACGTACTGGCGACCGTGGTTCGAGAGCAGGGCATCTCGCAGAAAAGCGAAGACCGCATGGTTCACCTCGCCCAGGCCGCCGAGGCCGCTGGCGCGGACATCATCTTCTCCGCTTGCTCGTCGCTTGGTCCGACCCTTGACGCGGCGGCTCGAGCTGTGGATATCCCTGTGATCAAGATCGATGAGGCTATGGCCATTCGCGCAGCGACTGAGGGCAGCAGGATCGGCGTCCTCGCCACCGTGCCAACGACCCTCGGCCCCACCTCCGACCTCATCGCAGCCAAGGCCCTCGAGCTCGGGCGTGAGGTGAGCATCGAGCAGCGCCTCGCCGCCGGTGCCTTCGATGTCCTGATGGGCGGAGACCGCGAGAAGCACGACGCTCTCGTCATCGAGCAGGCCGTCGCCCTGGCCGGTGAGGTCGACATCATCGTCCTCGCGCAGGCGTCCATGAACCGGCTCGCCGACGTTCTCTCGGAGCGCACAGGCCTCGTCGTCCTGTCGAGCCCGCGAATGGGCGTCGAGTTCCTGGCCGAGCGCGTCTCCGAACTCGCGAAGTAGACCTCCCGTGACAGTCCTTCCGACCTCGCCGAGCGAGCTCCGTGCCGTCTGGCCCGAGCAGCTCGTCCTCCCCGACGCGCGCTCGCGGATCCGCTCCGCCAACGCGTCGTCGCACTCCCGAGTCGTGGTCCTCGACGACGATCCGACCGGCAGCCAGTCCGTGCACGGGGTTCCCGTCCTGACCCGCTGGTCGCGCGCCGATCTCGAGTGGGCCTTCGCCCAGCCGGCCGACGGCTTCTTCATCCTCACGAATACCCGGGGTCTGAACGACGACGAGGCACGAGACACCGTGCTGGCCGTCGAGTCTGCTCTCTCGGAGGTCGCCGCGCAGACGGGACAGGACTACTCCCTGATCGCGCGGAGCGACTCGACGCTGCGTGGCCACTATCCCCTCGAGACCGACGTCCTCATCGAGCGGGCCGCCGCGGCCGGTCGTCCCTACGACGCCCTGCTGCTGGCCCCCGCCTACATCGCCGCCGGCCGCGTGACCGCGGGCGACGTCCACTACGTGCAGGAGGGCGACGCCCTCGTGCCGGTAGCGGAGACGAGCTACGCCCGCGACGCCACGTTCGGCTTCGAGAGCTCCGACATCCGCGACTACGTCGAGGAGCGGACTCGCGGGGGGATCCCGGCGTCGAGCGTGGTGAGCATCGGCCTCGAGGACATCCGGGAAGGCGGTCCGGAGCGCGTCCGCGACATCCTGCTCGGATGCTCCGGCGCCGTGCCCGTCGTCGTCAACGCCCTCGACGCCAGCGACCTCGACATCGTCGCTCTGGGTCTCCTCAGCGCTCAGGAGGCGGGCGCGCGTGTGCTCTGCCGGACCGGCCCGTCGTTCGTGGCCTCTCGCCTCGGGATCGAACCGCGCCGGCCGCTGGGTGTCGACGAGATCTTCCCTCAGGGCGACCGCCCCGGTCACGGCCTCGTCGTGGTCGGATCGCACGTCGAACTCACGACGCGCCAGGTCGCTCGGCTCCGCGCCGACGCCCCCGACCTCGCCGTCGTCGAGGCCTCCGTGCCGCGCCTGCTGGACCCCGTCACGGCCGAGGACGAGCTCGCCTCGTGCGAGAGTCGCATCGCCGACGGGCTCCGCGACGGCGAAGTGCTCCTCGTCACCAGCCGGGAGCAGATCGTCGCGGCGAGCGGCCACGACAGCCTCGTGATCGCGCAGACCGTTTCGAGTGCCCTCGTGAGCCTGACCCGAGCCGCCGTCGCCACCTCGCCCGTTCGCTGGGTCCTCGCCAAGGGAGGAATCACCTCGAGCGACACGGCGACCGAGGGTCTCGGCATCCGCCGGGCGCTCGTCGCCGGCCAGCTGTTCGACGGGATCGTCTCCGTCTGGCTCAACCGCAGCGACGACCAGGACTTTCTGGTCGGTCTTCCCTACATCGTCTTCGCCGGAAACGTCGGCGACGAGGCCTCTCTCTCGGAGGCCGTCACGGTGCTTCGGCGTCCTGCGACGCCGGGCGCCTAACGCACAGCACCATCCCCACCACCACCGGACCCGCCCGCGGGTCCACCCCTGAAATCAGCACGCTTACAAAGGAGTAACAATGCGCAAGATCACTCTGGCCGCCGTCACGGTGTCCGTCGCCCTGATCGCGTTGACCGGCTGCAGCGCCGGCGGAGGTCCGCAGGCAGGCGGGTCGGGCGCCAAGCCCGTCTACGTCTTCCTTCCGAAGTCGCTCAACAACCCCTACTGGGTTGATGCCCGCAAGGGCATGGAGGCGGAAGCCAAGAAACTCGGCGTGACCGCCAAGTTCCTCGGCCCCGAGAACGACGACGCGGCCGCCCAGGTCGCCATCTTCGACTCGGTCCTGGCGACGCACCCCGCGGGGATCGCGATCTCTCCCAACGATCCCGCCAGCGTCACGAGCGACATCGCAGCCGCCCGCGCCGCCGGCATACCGGTGATCGCCTGGGACGGCCCGGTGCCGAAAAGCGAGGTCCTCGGCTACATCGGCACGGACAACGTCGCCGCAGGTGAGCAGGCCGGCGAGGCCTTGGCAAAGTCGGTCGGTAACAAGGGTTCCGTCGCGATCGTCATCGGCAGCCTCAGCGCGGTCAACCTCAACCAGCGGCTCGAGGGCGTCAAGAAGGCCATCGCCAAGCACCCCGACATGAAGATCGTCGCCACGGAGGTCTCGAACGAGTCGATCGCCACGGCCCAGTCGTCGGCCGAGACGATCCTGCAGGCGCACCCCGACCTCGTCGGCTTCGTCGGGATCGGTGGCTCGGACCTGCCGGGCATCGCTGGCGCTCTCAAGTCGGGCGACAAGTGCTCGTCGGTCAAGTCGGTCGGGTTCGACGTCGTCCCCCAGGGCATCGCGGGGATGAAGGGCGGATGCGTGTCGGCTCTCATCTCGCAGAAGCCCTACGGCATGACCGGCCAGGCCCTCAAGATCCTGAACGACATGAACAACAAGAAGTCGTCGCTCAAGAAGGGCTTCAACGTCGACACCGGCGTCGTCACGGTCACGCCGGACACCCTCGCGGACTTCCTCAAGACCGCCCACTAGATCGGCTCGGGCCGCGCCGCTCGAGGGCGGCGCGGCCCGGCTCACCTCCAGACGAGGACTTTTCCATGACCGAAATACCGCTCGTGGCGATGCACGGCATCGTCAAGCGCTACCCAGGAGTCATCGCCCTCAGCGACGTCTCTCTCGCGGTCCGACCCGGCGAGGTGATGGCGCTCGTCGGCGAGAACGGTGCCGGCAAAAGCACCCTCCTCAAGATCCTGGCCGGCGCTCAGCGCGCCGACGAGGGAACCATCGAAGTCGACGGCCGGACGGTCGACATCCAGGTTCCCCGCGACTCCCAGGAGGCCGGCATCGCCGTCATCTATCAGGAGCTCAACCTCGCAAGCGACCTCAGCGTTGCCGAGAACATCTACGTCGGTCGCGAGCCGAAGACCCGCTGGGGCACGGTCGACTTCAAAGCGATGGACCGGGGCTCGAAAGCGCTCCTCGACGGGCTCGGCATCGACTTGAATCCGCGGACGCTCGTCGGCGACCTGAACATCGCGCTCCGACAGATGGTCGAGATTGCCAAGGCGCTCCTCGTAGAGGCGCGCCTGGTCGTCATGGACGAACCCACCTCGTCGCTGACCGAGGAGGAGGTCGATACCCTCCTCACCCTCGTGCGGCGCCTCCGCTCCTCGGGCGTCAGCGTCGTCTACGTGTCGCACCGCATGCGCGAGATCTACGAGATCGCCGACCGGATCACCGTCCTCCGAGACGGTGCCGTCGTCGGCGTCCGAGAAGCCGCCGACACCACCCCGAGCGACATCGTCCAGATGATGGTCGGGCGCGAACTCGAAGACCTCTACGGAACCCGCGAGACCGCCGTCCCCGTCTCGGCCCGACCCGCACTCGAGGTCAAGAACCTAGCCTCCGGGCGCCTCCTGCACGACGTCAGCTTCTCGGTCGATCCCGGCGAGATCGTCGTCCTGGCCGGGCTCATCGGCGCGGGCCGGAGCGACGCCGCCCTCGCCGTCTTCGGAGCCCAGGCCCGCAAGGCTGGTGAGATCCTCCTCGACGGCAAACCGGCCGCGCTCCGGACGCCCTCCGAGGCCATCGACGCGGGCATCGGCTTCGTCCCGGAGGACCGGAAGAACCAGGGCCTGTTCCTCGGGCTCCCCGTCCGCGAGAACATTTCGTCGGCATCGCTGACGTCGATCAGCAGAATGGCTTTCGTCTCGCACCGAAAGGACCGCGCGCTCGCCGGTCACCACGCCGGTCAGCTCAACCTGCGCTCGTCCGCGATCGAGGTCGCCGCCGGAACCCTCAGCGGTGGCAACCAGCAGAAGGTCGTCCTGGCGCGCTGGCTCGCGAAGAAGCCGCGCGTCTTGATCCTCGACGAGCCGACCCGCGGCGTCGACGTCGGCGCCAAAGCCGAGATCTACCACCTGATCCGTGAGGTCGCCGCCGAGGGCGTCGCCGTTCTCGTCATCTCCTCCGAGCTCACGGAGGTGCTCGGCCTCGCCGATCGCATCGTCGTCCTGCGCGAGGGCTACGGCGTGGGCGAGATCGTCGCCGAGGGCGCCACCGAGAAACAGATCATGGCTCTCGCCACCGGCGTAGAGGAGCCGATTTCATGACCATCGAAGGAGACACCGTGAACAACGACACCGCCGTCGTCACCAAGCCCTCGGGCGCGGGCACCGAGAGGTCTGTCCAAACCCCCCTCGAACGGCTACGAGCCGGCGGGCTCCGCGTCGTCCGGGCCCGAGAGTCGACCCTGGCCGCGGTCGTGATCCTGCTCATCATCGCCCTGTCGTTCGCCTCGCCGTACTTCCTCACCTCGGGCAACCTGACCGTGATCGGGCGGCAGATCGCGCTCGCCCTCATCATCAGCACCGGCATGACCTTCGTCATCCTGATCGGAGGCATCGACCTCTCGGTCGGGTCGATCGTGGCGCTGGTGAGCGTGCTCTCGGGCGAGTTCATGGTGACCCTCGGATTCCCGCCGGCTCTCGCGGTCGTGCTCGCCCTCGTGGCGGGCGCGGTGGTCGGTCTGGTCAACGGCATCATCAACGCGTACGTCGGCATCCCCTCGTTCGTCGTGACGCTGGGAATGCTCGCGGTGGCGCGCGGTCTCGCCCTCGGAATCACGAGCGGGTCGACGATCTCCGGGTTCCCCGCAGGATTTTTGAACCTCGGCCAGGGTAACCTCGTCGCAATCCCGATCCCGGTCTGGGTGGCCGCCGTCGTGGCGATCGTCGCGCACATCGTGCTGAGCCGGACCACCTTCGGTCGGCACGTCTTCTTCGTCGGCTCGAACGAGGAGGCCGCGAAGCTCTCCGGCATCCGCGTGCGCCGCGTCAAGATCGCCGTCTTCATGATCTCGGCGACCCTCGCGTCGCTCTCGGGTATTCTCGAGACCGCGCGGCTCAGCGTCGGGCAACCCGCCGCAGGCTCGGGGTACGAACTCCTGGCCATCGGCGCGGCCGTCATCGGCGGTGCCAGCCTCTTCGGCGGCGTGGGCGGAATCCTCGGAACCGCGCTCGGAACGACGCTGCTCCTGCTCATTCAGAACGCCCTCATCCTGCTCGGCATCTCGGCCTACTGGCAGCAGGTCTTCAGCGGTGTCATCATCGTGGCCGCCGTCGCCCTCAACATGTGGCGCAAGCGCCGCTGACCTTCGAGTCATCGACCCTCGATCCATCGACCCTCGATCCATCCCGCGTCGTCCTTCATCGGGCGACACCTACCGAAGGAACAACCATGAAGATCGTCATCACCGGAGCCCACGGCAAGGTCGGCCGCGCCGCCACCCAGGCCCTGCTCGACGCCGGACACGAGGTGCTCGCCGTCGACCTCACGCGCCCGGGCTTCGAGCGCAAGCCCGAAGGATCCGCGGCCTACCAGATGGCCGACCTCACCGACGCGGGGCAGGCCTACGCCGTCGTGCGCGGAGCCGACGTCGTCGTCCACGTGGCCGCGATCCCCGAGCCGACCGGCAACCCGCCGCACGTCGTCTTCCAGACCAACCTGATGTCGACCTTCAACGTGCTCGAGGCGGCCGTCCGCTTCGGGGTCAAGCGTTTCGTCAACATCTCGAGCGAGACCGTCCCCGGTTTCTTCTTCCCTGAGCGCCCGTTCCTGCCCGACTACGCGCCGGTCGACGAGGAGCACCCCGTGCACCCGCAGGATCCCTACGCGCTCTCGAAGACGTTCGGCGAGCAGCTCATGAACGCGGCCGTCGAGCGCTCCGACATCAGCGTGATCTCGCTGCGCCCGAGCTGGGTGCAGAACGAGGGCAACTACGAGCAGAACCTCGGACCGCAGGTGCGCGACGCCAGTGTCCTGAGCCCGAATCTCTGGAGCTACATCGACGTGTACGACCTCGCCGACGCGATCGTTCTCGCGGCCGAGTCGGACCTCCCCGGCCACGAGGTGTTCTATATCGCTTCGCCCGACAACGTCGGCGGACACGACTTCGCAGCCGTCCTCGAGAAGTACTACGGCGACAAGATCGAGCTGCGCCCCCTCGACCGCGTCGACGCCTCCGGCATCTCGTCGGCCAAGGCGCAGCGCGTGCTCGGCTGGACCCCGAAGCGCTCATGGCGCGACTACCTCGACTCCGAGGGTCACGCCCTGTGAGGACGACCACCGGCATCATCCACCCGCAGCTGACGCGGGTGCTCGGGGAGTTCGGCCACACCGACGGTCTCGTGATCGCCGATGCCGGGCTGCCCATCCCGACCGCGGTCGAGCGGGTCGACCTCGCCTTCGTGCCCGGCACGCCGGCCTTCTTCGACGTGCTCGACCGCATCCTGGCCGAGTTCGTCGTCGAGCGGGCCATCGGCTCGGCGGAGATGGCCGACGAGAACCCGGCCATGCTCGCCGGACTGCGTGAGCGACTCCGGGTCGTCGGCGTCGAGCTTGTGCTCGTGCCGCACGCGGAGTTCAAGCGGAACACGCACGACGCCCGCGCGATCGTGCGGACCGGCGAGTACTCGCCCTACTCGAACGTTCTCCTGTATTCGGCAGCACCGTTCTAAGGGACGGAGACGCAGGACGGGTCGGACTTCTCCGCGGTAATTACGCCCGTGCAGAGTCCGACCCGTTCTCCTGAAACGTGATTACAGCGCACTCCCGCGTCTTGGTTGGCTTAGACCGCCGCAACTGTTGGGACTCTCCTACATTGCGTCAGTCGCGAAGTGAGTCACCTTCCGAACCCAATCTGCACGAACTGAACACGTGACCACCAGCTGAAGGAGAAAATTGTGCCGGTTATCGCCATCATCGGAGCCGGACCGGGACTGGGTGCAGCAGTTGCCCGACGATTTGGTCTCCAAGGTTTCACCGTAGCCCTGCTCTCGAGAACTCGATCCAAGCTCGACAGCATGGTCGAAGAACTTGAAGCCATGGGCATAACTGCTCGTGGCTATGTGGCCGACGTTCTTGGTCCCCACGAACTGGAAGCCGCACTCACCCTCGTTGCCAACGAACTCGGAAGCATAACCGTTTTGCAGTACAGCCCACTCCCGGCACGTGAGTATCTGAAGCCGGTCCTGGACCTGACAGTGGAATTGGCATCAGAAGCTCTCCAGTTTTCCCTTCTCGGCTTTGTACTGGCAGCGCGGACTGTCCTGCCAGCAATGCGCGAAGCCGGGCAAGGCAGCATCATCTTGATTAACGGAGGAACATCGGTGAAAGCGCGCCCCGACTTCGCTGGCACTTCGGTCGCCTTCCCGGCTGAAAGCGCTTACGGACTCATGCTCCATGACGCGCTGAGAGACGAGGGCATTCATGTCGCGCAGCTGGTCATTCCCGGAGGCATTCCTAAGCTGCGCCTTGACAATGGTATCGACGATGTCGCCGAACGTATTTGGGCCCTACACGCCGCCGCTGGCCCTTTCCGCACCATGCTGATCCCACTCGAGGACGGTCGAGAATAAAGCTCGGCTGGCGAGCCGAGTCGCCGGTTGTTCTGGAAACGCTTTCGAGAACAGGCACGGGTGCCTGCACGCTAGAGAGGCTCGGCGCTTCAACGGACAGCAAATCCCTGGCACCGATTAAACGGATGGCGGCGAGAGCGCGGGCAAAGTAAACGCATCATCACGCCAGACGCCGGATCTCTGCGCTCCTAAACGGCTTTGCATGTCAACTACTTAGCAGTCGCTCGCGGAGTGTGGTGTGGACGCCCACCACCCACTCATGGCACTTGGCCTACGAAATCCTGGTCCTTCGTCATCGTCAATCGTTCGTCTCGAAAGAAAGCAGACACTATGAGCGGAACCCTGTTCACGCACCCCGACCGGAACCTCGGGATGGAGCTGGTGCGGGCCACGGAGGCCGCCGCGATCCGCGCGGCACCGTGGATCGGGCGCGGCGAGAAGAACCTCGCCGACGGCGCCGCGGTCGACGCGATGCGCAAGTTCCTCGGCACCGTCGACTTCGACGGCGTCGTCGTGATCGGCGAGGGCGAGAAGGACGCCGCCCCGATGCTCTACAACGGCGAGCACGTCGGGACCGGCAACGGCGCCTCGTTCGACATCGCCGTCGACCCGATCGACGGCACCTCGCTGACCGCCACCGGCCGCATGAACGCCGTGTCGGTCATCGCCGTGTCCGACCGCGGCACGATGTACGACCCCAGCGCCGTGTTCTACATGGACAAGATCGTCACCGGCCCCGAGGGCAAGGGCGTCATCGACCTCAGCCGCCCCATCGGCGACAACATCCGCGCGCTGGCCGAGGCCAAGGGCATCCCGGTGGCCGAGATGCAGATCGCCGTGCTCGACCGGCCCCGCCACAAGCAGCTCATCGCCGACATCCGCGCGGCGGGTGCCGGCACCCGGCTCCTCCTCGACGGCGACGTCGCCGGCGGCATCAACGCCGCGCGTCCCGAGTCGCGCATCGACATGTGCGTCGGCGTGGGCGGCACCCCCGAGGGCATCATCACGGCGTGCGCCGTCAAGGCGCTGGGCGGCGTCATCCAGGGCCGTCTCAAGCCGAAAGACGACGCCGAGCGCCAGAAGGCCCTCGACGCGGGCCACGACCTCGACCGGATCCTCGACCAGGACGACCTCGTCACCGGCGACAACACCTACTTCGTCGCGACCGGCGTGACCGACGGCGCTCTCGTGGCGGGCGTCTCCCGCAGCAAGGGCATGATCCGCACCGAGTCGCTGGTGCTCCGTTCGCACTCCGGCACTCGGCGCCGCGTCATCGCCGACCACCTCGAATCGAAGTGGCTCGATGGTGACGACGGGGATGGTTCGTGAAGGTGTGATTCCCGGGGCGGCATCACAGACCGGAGCCGTTCGGAGTGGCCGTTGGACGCGCGCTAGGGTCTCGGGATGACTTCGGACGTACCCCTGAGCGGCGGAGTCGTGTCCTAAGGAGGACTTCTCCCCGCTTCCCCCAGAGCCCGTGACTCACGGAGCCGTGTACGAGACCGATCGGCAGTCGCAGCGGTTTTTTGACATCGTCGGGGGGCACGACCCTCCCAAATTGCGTCGGAGGTCCCATATTTGACTTAATATATATTATCAGCGGTTGATACCGCTCTCAGAGACGTTTCAAACTTCAGGGTTTCTCCCCAGATTTCGTTCCGCTTCCGCTCTTGGCTCGAATGCCCCTGGTTTCTTGAGCGTAAGTCGTACCCGTCCGTACCTCCTCAGCGCCGAGGGTGTCTATGGTCGCGATGGCGACGAAACGCGGCGCCAACGGTTGCGCTTCCCCCGGTCGTCGTCTAGCGGTGGATAGAGCTCACGTCCTCGCCGGCGAGGATCCTGCCCTGGCCAGCCG
Organism: Frondihabitans peucedani; assembly: GCF_039537585.1. NCBI lineage: Bacteria > Bacillati > Actinomycetota > Actinomycetes > Micrococcales > Microbacteriaceae > Frondihabitans > Frondihabitans peucedani. The sequence goes on along the minus strand of NZ_BAABAU010000004.1, from coordinate 328,615 downwards.
ACGCCAGAAGGGGTCGTCGCTGGCGCAGCGGACCTCGTCGATGCGGGAGAGGCCGAACAGCCGCGTCCACTCGGCACTCCAGTGGGCGGCGGGGCGACGTGCACCCAGGCGTTCAAGGAGCGCCCACGATTTCGAGCCGCCGATCTCGCCCTGACGCACCAGGACGCGGATCCTGGGATCGAGGCTCTTCTGCCACGCCACGAAGGGCGCCCGGCGGGAGTCGGAGACGACCACCGTCACATCGACGGCACCGAGGTCGATCGAAGCCACGGCGGCATCCGTCTGCGCCGGGGCCCAGCTGGTCGGCGGCCCCCCTGCCAGGACCACGACTCTGGGCTTGGCCGACGGGTCTCGGGGGCTGACGGGAGACACGGGGCGCGGGTTGCGGAACACCTCGTCGAGGACGCGCTCGGTGGCGTGGCCGTCCTCGAGGGGCGCGAATGTCGCGCGGGCTTCCTGTGCTCTCTCGTCAGCGACCGGATCGGGCGCCGACAGGATCGACGCGGCGAGCTCCTCGACCGTGGTCGTCACGCGTCCCGGCCACGTGTCGGGCTGGAGGTAGAGACCCCGGTACCCGTCGTAGTCGCCGATGTCGGGCACGAGGAAGTGGATCGGTCGCCCGGTGGTCAGGAAGTCGAAGAAGATGCTCGAGTAGTCGGTGACGAGCTGATCGGTCACGGCGAGTACCGCGTTCGTCGGGATGTCGTTGGGAACGAGCAGGCCCGACTCGACTCGCCCGCGCACCGACTCGTGGACCGCCTGATGCGCTTTCAGCACGACCCGGTAGGCATCGCCGAGGCGCGTCTGGAGCTCGCGCGTCTGCGACAGCACGAGCCGAGCGTCATCGAGGGGGCGCGAGAAGTTCGTGCCCTTCCAGGTCGGGGCGAAGAGCACCAGCTGCCGGTGCTCGGGGTCGATGCCGGCGGCATGCAGGGCCTCGAGAGTGCGTCCCGTCGAGTCCTGGCCCGCGAACTGCGCGTCGACCCGGGGCGAGCCGACCTCCAGGATCCGTCCGTCGTAGAGGCCGTCGAGCGCGTGGGCTCCGAGGTACATCGTCGACGTCATGTAGGGACCCGTCGAGAGGAGATAGTCGGCGTGCAGGAAGTTCCGGAGCACGTTGGCGACCCGCGCGGGCTGGTCGCCGATGTCGAAGCCCATCTTCTTGAGGGGCGTTCCGTGCCACGTGTTCACCACGACCTGACCAGGCCGGCGGCTGAACCAGCGGGGGAACGTCGCGTTGGTGACGAGGTGCCCGGCCGTCGCCACGGCTCTCTCGTACCCGGACGAACCCGGCCGAACGAACCGGACCCGCGGGTCGCCCCGGAAGTCTCGGAGGACGATGTCGCCGTCGTGGCCGGCGCGGAGCGACCAGACGAATGTGAGAGCCGAGAACGCAGGATCGGCGATGAGCGCCCTGAACAGCGCTTCCGGATTGCACAGGGCTCCGTTGCCGTCGAACGACTCGAAGAGGACGAGACCCGGATCGACCGGCCGGCGACGCCAGAACGCCCGGAGCTCGGAGTGCAGAGCCCGCGCGATCGACCGCTCGAGGCCGGGAGCGGCCCGTCGGAGAGCGGTGGCGGCCTTCACACCCCGACCCTACCCGGCTGTCGCCGCAGGATCGTCCGCTCCCGCACCGAGCAGGATGGGCACCGCTCGGCAGATCCTCCGATTTCTTAGCGGCGTCTGTGTCTTCGGCTCCGAGACTCTGTCTCGGCGGCGAAGACCGCGAAGGAGGCACGCAGATGTCCTGGATCGTGATCGGCGCCGCAGCCCTGGTGCTCTGTTCCTTGACTGCGTCCGGGACCCTGCTGGTCCTCGCCGAGACGCAGCGAGAGTCTCTGGAGTCTCTCGACGAATCCGACGGCTTTTAGAAATGCGGATGACGTGAGTTCGCGGCGCTCACCGTCGAGGCTCAGCCGACGAGCATTCCTGGCGGGCACCGCGGTCGGATCGGCCGCCCTGCTCGCCCTTGCCGCATCTCCCGGGGGCCCGTCAGCGGCCGCCCACGACATGGCAGAAGGCGCTGGACGACGTGACGACCATCGTCCCGGTGCGACCACGGCTTTCGACCACGTGGTCGTCCTGATGCTTGAGAACAGGTCGTATGACCATCTGCTCGGCTGGCTCTATCGCGACGAAGATCTCCGGCCAGGACAACACGTGGCCGGTCTGTTCCAGAGTCCTTCGTCCAACACCGCGCCCGATGGAACCGTGGTCGAGGCCTACCGTTACGGGGGGACACGCAGCGAGAGACTGGTCCGGCCCACCACGAATGCCGGCGAGGACCTGCGTCACGCCGATCGTCAACTGTTCGGCAGCGGTCCTGCGCGGGGGCTCCCCCCGATGAGCGGCTTCGTCGCCGACTACATCGACAACTACCGCAGCATTCACGGGCGGGATCCTTCCCCTGAGGCGTACCGGCAGGTCATGGGCGGCTTTCCTTCCGACACGCTCCCGGTGTTGTCGACGCTTGCGCGGTCCTTCGGGGTGTTCGATCACTGGTTCGGGTCCGTGCCTTCCGATACGTTCTGCAACCGATCATTCGTCCACGCCGCCACGTCGCATGGTTACGTCACGAACGCCGGGCACGGCGGATACCGAAAGTGGCTGGACGCTCCGGCCGTCCCGACCCTTTTCAACCGCCTCGAGGATCGGGGGCTCCCGTGGCGGGTGTATTACGACGAGACGCAGGCGGTGTCTTTGACGGGCATCCTCACCGCTCCGTCGCTGGAGGCCTACTGGCAGAGCAATTTCCGGAACATGGCCCAGTTCTCCGCAGACGCGGAGGCCGGCTGTCTGCCGTCTTACTCGTTCATTGAGCCCAGGATGATCTTCAACCGCAACAGCATGCATCCTGCCAGGGCCTCGTCGCCGACGAGAAGCGGCATTCCGGACCCGTCCGGCAGGGCCGTCACCGACATGCTCGCGGGCGAGGCCCTCGTCGCCGAGGTGTATGAGGCGATCCGGACGAGCGCTTCTCCGAACGGTTCCAATGCCGGCAACACGGCCCTCATCATCACGTTCGACGAGAGCGGCGGACTGTTCGATCACGTTCCTCCTCCTGCAGCCCCACCCCCCGGCGATGGGTCGGAACCGGGCGAGTGGGGATTCCTCTTCGACCGCCTCGGCGCCAGAGTGCCGGCGATCATCGTCTCTGCCTGGACTGACGCCGGGTCGGTCATGAACGAGACGCTCGATCACACGGCGATCATCGCGACCGTGTCAGCGAGGCATGGGCTCGCCCCGTTGACTGATCGTGACGCCGCGGCCTCGACCCTCGCCACGGCGATCACCCTGAGCTCTCCGCGGCCTGCTTCTGACTGGCCGGTGCTGCCTGTACCGCGGGTGCCTCGCGCGCCTGTTCCGTCCCGGGCACCGGCCAGGCATCCGCAGACGGCGACCAGCCTCGGGATCCTCGGCCTCGTGCTCGCCCGGTTCGAGCCGGGCGAGCCGCTTCCGACGTCCACGTCGGCGGCGTTCGACACGTTGATCGATCGCGGAACGGGGCTCTTCGGGACCCGAGACCTCGAGCGGCTCTGAGGCAGCCCTCCACCGTCATCGAGGCGCTACAGGTACCGGCATCGACGCACGAGTACTCGGGTCGGCTTTCCGGACGGGCCCCGGAGCCAAGCGGGAAGTCAGCCGCCCGCAGTCGATCGTGATCTTCCAATTCGGGTGCGGCGGCGACAGCAGGACCACCGGAGTCGTCACAGCCCGCCCGCTGCAGGACCTCTCGGCGGCCATGACCTGCGGCGCGAACTCCGGCCCGCTCGAGCGCCTGGTGGCAGAGGGGACGAAGGACACGAGCGCACACACGAGAAGGACGAGTCCGACGACGGCGCGGGGCGCCAACGTGCGCCGTACTCGCGCATCGTCGGAGCGGGCAGGGCCCGGCGACCTCCGGTGGACCCCGAGGGCGATCACCAGGATCGCGAGCAGCTCCATCGACGGTACGACGCCGTATCTGCTCAGCCAGGGAGTCGCCAGCCGCGCCCTCGTCATCGACGCGTACTCGTAGTACGGTCCCGGGTTGGTCTTCACGGCCACGACCCACAAGACCAGAGAGGAAACCAGGAGCGTCGTCACCATCCAGCGCTGATCGCGCGTCCCGAATCGAAAGACCCAGACCGCGGCAAGTACGACGGGGAGGAGCGCAGCGACCGGCGCAGCAGGGCCGAATCGGACGAGCGCCCAGCCGATGACATGGCTGTTGCCGCTCCAGATCGTCATGGCACTGTTGATGGCGTAGCCGTACACGGTCGAGGCTGGCCTGTTCGCGACGGCGCCGCTATGACCGCGGGGAGCAGTGAGAGACGCAGCAATCTGAAAGACGCCGCCCACGAGAATTGCGACACGGACAGGGAGACGGGCTCCGGTCCGCCAGCGGAGCACCATCAGCGGAACGAATGCGAGCATCTGCACCTCCGTCAGCGCCCCGAGGAACGCGATGATCGTCAGCAGAGCCGTGCCGCGTCCCGACCGCGAGCGGTAGAGGATCAGCCAGGGGGCGAGCCAGAGGAAGTACCAGTGCAGGTTCGCGGCATTGCCGAGGACCTCACGAGGCGCCAGCGGGGCGAGGACGGTGACCGCTGCGAGGCCCGCTCGGACGAGCCACGACTCCGTCACGACCCGAGAGCAGACGAAGACCGCCGCGGCCACGATCCCCACGACGACGCAGGAGGCGGCCGAGATGGCGTGCGCCCACTGCGGGATGGGAACGAACGTCACTGTGAGCGCCGCGAGGATCCGAGGAACCGTGTGCAGGTATCCCGCATAGATCTGCCAGGCGGGAGCGAATGGCCCGTGCCGGACGACGTCGCCGAGGAAGTTCCGACTGTCCTCGGCCCAGAGAGTCGCACTCGTCGTCGCCGGGAGACGCAGCCAGGACACGAACGCGCCGATCACGACGATGAGGGGAACTACCACGAACTGAATGTCTGCCCGTGCGGCGGGGAGCGTTCTCGCTCCCGCGGCCTGCCGGCGGTCCTGAGGCAGCTGCGCCCTCAGCGTCGGCACGAGTCCACCGACCACCCGCACGCCGATCCCTCGTCCATTCCCCGAGTACAACCGCCACCGGCACAGAAACGGCCCAGAACGTCGAAGACCCGAAGAAGATAACCGAACACGGCGGGTCGAGGGCCCAGGACCGCGCGGTCCCCCTCGGCGTGACCGTGCAGGTCGGCGATCGCCGCGGCCGGAGAGGTCTTCGCGGCCGCGACGACCTCGCTGTCAGTCGAGACTGATCCGCCCGGTCGCCACACCCCCGCGCACAGCGCGCTTCTGAGACGCCTCGCGAAGGGACAGGACGACGACCAGCACCAGGATCACGGCCAGGAACAGCACGCTCGTGCCGGTCGTGCCGAGGCCCAGGCCGCCGTCCTTCGTGGCCTGCGAGAGGAGGTCGCCAGTGGAGGCGCCGAGGGGCCGGGTGAGGATGTAGGCGATCCAGAAGGCGGCGATCGGATTGATCTTCACGACGACGTACAGGAATGCGACGACGGCGATCGCGGCGGCGAAGACGACGAGCGAGAGGACGTAGCCGAGGTTCAGTCGTTCGGCGAGGAGGTCGCCTGCGGCGGTGCCCAGGGCGAACGTGAACAGGACGGTCAGCCAGTAGAAGCCCTCGCGGCGGCTCGTGCGGATGGAGTGGATCGACAGGGTCTTCTCGGAGGCGAACCAGGCTGCGAACGTCGCGGCGAGCAGGACAGCGAAGACCGTCGCCGTGATCCACAGCGGCACACCGAGATTGTCGGTCAGGTTGTCGGTGATGAGGGTGCCGACGACGCTGATGAGCACCACCGCGAGCCAGTAGACGGCGGGGATGTAGCGGCGGACCCGGAACTGGACGACGAGCGCGACGACCAAGAGGGCGCCCATGAAGAGCGACGTCAACGTCAGCCCGAAGCCGAGGGTGTCGTTCAGGTAGTCGGCGAAGGTCTCACCGACGGTCGTGGCGAGGACCTTGATGATCCAGAAGATCGCGGTGACCTCGGGCACCTTGTTCAGCATCACGGATCGGGCGTCTGTGCGGGTGGAGTCGGTGGTGGCCATGATGGTCATCTCCAGGGTCGGGGACAGGATGGTGCACTGCACCAGCCGTGCTCCCAGATGCCTCTAATGCGTCCGGTCCGCGCCCGAGAGATCGTCGGCTTCATGAGCGGCGGCGCCGGCGGCAGCCGCAACCGGACGGCTGTGCGATCGGTAGTCCCGCCAGGTCAGCACGACGATCACCGCGTCGAAGACCGTCAGAAGCAGGAGCCCCACGGTGAATCCGACGAACAGGTCGAAGATCTGGTAGCCGATGAACGCCACGAGGACGGCGATCGCCCAGGGGTAGGTCCGATACGCGCCGGAGAGCACTGCCGCCAGCAGCCCGAGCTTCACGACCCCGTGCGCGATGAGGTAGACGGCCACGAAGACGACGGCGAAGGTGGTGAGACTGTCGATCCTGGACACGAGCAGTCGCGCGAGCGCGTCGTCGGGGTCGCGCGTGAGCTCCCGCTGAGTGAGCGCGGCCGCCCAGGATTGGAGTGTGGACGTACTGACCAGCGTCAGCAGGATCCCGAGCACGAGTTCGGCACCGCCGTAGACGCCCTTCCCGACCACGCCCCAGCGGAAGAGCCGATCGGCGGCCGTCCTCGTCGTCGTCCTCTCCCCCTGGCGGCCTGTCTCACGGTCGGCCGGCATGGCCCTCGAATCCGAGCAGGATCCCACCGGTCAACCGTACCGACGCGTTGTAGGCGAGAGCACCGACGACAGCTGTCACCGTGGTGGCGACGACCTGAAGGACGGCGAGGAGGATCGCAGCCGCCATCACCGTCTTCGTGGTCAAAAACGCGGTCAGGGACGACGACAGCGTCGGAGACGAGGTCCCGACGAGAGCCGCGGCCGCGGCGTTCAGGCCACCCGCACTCTGGAACGATGTCCACGCGATGAAGACGGCCGTGATCATCAGGACTCCGATGATGATGCCGACGACGAGCGCGTTCTTCGCCGTCGTCCACACGCCGAACGAGGTCACGAGCAGCCGTACCTGGCGCGCTTCGCGCGCGGGCGTCACTTTCTCAGCGAGCCGCTCGGCGATGCCTCGCAGACGCGACGGGTCTCCGGAGTCCATGCGGACATGATCGGAGGTGGCGACTCAGAAAGGACCCACCTCGAGGATGTCCCCGGCTACAGCCTCAGACGCCCGCCGCGGTGACGATGAAGTCGGTGACGAAGCCGGCGAAGAGCCCGGCCAGGAGTCCGACGTGCAAGGCCGTTCCTCGGGCCAGCTTCATCGCGACCCCGATCAACTGGATGATCACGTAGATGATCGACCCGGCCGCCAACGCGAGGAACGCCAGGGACACGATGTCGCTGACGAAGACGGACCCCAACAGGGTGCCCACCACCGTCGGCCCGCCTCCGATGACGCCGAGGATGGCCAGTTGCGTCCAGCTGGGACGGACCTGGTCGCCAGCAAGAGGGGCGGTGATGCCGAAACCCTCCGTCGCGTTGTGGAGTCCGAAACCCACGACGAGGACGACGGCGAGGCTGATCTGTCCCGAGACCGCCGATTGACCGATGGCGAGTCCCTCGGAGAAGTTGTGGAGGCCGATCCCGACCGCGATGAGGAACGCCGTCCTCGAGGCCTGTTCGTGGAGTCGAAGAGGGCTCCGGGGCGTTCCGGAGGCGTGAGGTTCCAGCGCGGCCCGTTTCTTCATGGAACGGTCGTAGGCCACCAGCGACAGGAGGCCGATCGCGATGGCGACGAAGAACACCGCCGTGAAGCCTACGGCCTTCCAGAGCGACACCGCGTCGTGTGTCGATGAGGCCACCGCAGCGTCGATGGGTTCTATCGCGTGCGTGATCACGTCCCACAGCAGGAACAGGAGCACGCCGATGGTGACCGCGTTCAACAAAGCGCTCAGCCCGAGGGAGCGGCGTCTGATACGGCCGATGGGCAGACCGAGGAAGATCGTCAGGCCGGCCAGGGCTCCGAGGGCAGCGATGGCGCCAGGTGTCATGAGAGTCCGAATTCGAGGTGAACGTTAGGGCAGGCTCACCTTAGTGGTCGACTCTGGTCAGAAGGACACTGCTACGGTGCCGCCGGGGGCGTCATTCTTGGATGTTTCTGCGAGAACGCGTGGTCACATCCTCGAGGGGCTCTGATCCCCGCGAGGAGAGTCCATGAACGTGACGACCGTGTTGACCAGATCGGCCCGCAAGTCCGTCAGGGCTGCGCGCTTCGAGGCTCTCGCCCGGTTCCGCGAGCAGTCGATCCGCGACGACACCGTCCTCTACGAGGCGTTCGCCGGCACGGGAGTGCTCTGCAACCCCGAGGCGATCTTCCGCGAGATCCTGAGCGCACCCGATCTCGGGCACCTCCGGCACGTCTGGGTCCTCGACCGGGCGCATCTGGACGATCCTGCGACGATCAGCGAATTCCGACGGCACCCCCGCGTCTCGTTCGTCCTCCGCGGATCGCTGGCGTACTTCCGGGCCGTCTCGACGAGCGGGTACCTGATCAACAACGCGACGTTCCCGGTCTGGTTCTCGAAGCGTCCCGGCCAGATCTACCTGAACACCTGGCACGGGACGCCGCTGAAGGCCATGGGCTACGACATGCCGGACGGTGCTCGCGAGTCCGCGAACACGCTCCGGAACTTCGTCGCCGCCGACTACCTGCTCGCGCAGAACTCCTTCATGACCGAGACGATGTACGCGTCGGCCTACAAGCTGGCCGGTCACTTCCAGGGGCGCGTCATCGAGGAGGGCTACCCCCGCGTGGATCGACAGAGCCTGGACTCCGACGCAGTCACGGACGTGCTCGACCGCCTCTCCACGGCGGGAGTCCCTATCGGTGGGCGACGGATCGTCCTCTACGCCCCGACCTGGCGGGGAGCCTCCTTCGGAGCCCCCTCCGACGACGTCGCGCTCCTGCTGGCGCGAGTGGCCGATCTCCAGTCGCGAGTCGGCGACGACTTCGTGGTGCTGCTCAAGACCCACCAGATCCTCGAGCGGTTCGTCGGCTCCTCCCCGGCCCTCGGGGCCGTCCTCGTCCCGGGGAGTATCCCGACGAACACCCTGCTCGGGGTCGTCGACACGCTCGTCACCGACTACTCGTCGATCTTCTTCGACTTCCTCGCCACGGGCAGACGGATCGTCTTCTTCGCCCCCGACGGCGCCGAGTACGGGTCGAGCCGGGGCATGTACTTCGACGCGGACGAGCTCCCAGGACCGGTGTGCACCGACGAGTCGGCCGTGGCCGAGGCGATACTGCAGCAGGATCCGGCGCACGCGTCCCTCCGATCGGTGACGCGCGACGAGTGGCAGGAGCGCTTCGTCCCGGGGCCCGCAGGGAGCGCGGCGCGCGTGGTCGACGCTGTCTTCCGCGGTCGCACAGCGGGTCTGAGGCTCGTCGACCTCTCCTCGAGCGAGCGCTCGTCGGTGCTGATCCACGTCGGCAACCTCTCCTCGAACGGCATCACCTCCGCCGCCCTGAACCTGCTCGCCTCGCTCCCGACAGACCGGTATGACGTCAGCATCGCATTCACCCAGACCACCTCGTCACAGCAGGTCGACAACTCCTCGGCGGTCGTCGAGAGCGTCCGCCAGTTCGCTCGCGACGGCGGCATGAACGGCTCCAAACTCCAGCACCTGCGCCGTCGACTCCTCTACCGGCGCGGTGTCGCAGCGGCGCACCGCGAGGACCCTCAGCAGCGCCGTCTCTGGGACGACGAATGGCAGAGGTGTTTCGGGGCGTCCCGCTTCGACGTCGTCATCGACTTCAGCGGCTACAGCCCCTTCTGGTCGACGCTCCTCCTCCACTCGCCGGGCGGCCACCGGTCCGTCTGGATGCACAACGACATGGTCGCCGAGGTCGGTCGCGAGGTCGGAGGACGCCGCCCCCTCGGGGTGAGCCTGCCGTCGATCTTCGGTCTGTACCGCGAGTACGACGCGCTCGTCGCCGTGTCGCCCTCCCTGGCCGAGATCAATCAGGCGAAGCTGTCGGCCGAGCTCCTCTCCGGCCGGACGATCGGGTCGGCGGTCAACGTCGTCGACGCCGAGAAGATCCTGCGGCTGGCTGCCGCTCCGGTCTTCGAGGGTGAGCGGCCCACCGTCGACGGAGCCGAACCCCCCTGGGCGGCGGCGCTTCGTGACGACGACGACGCGATCTGGTTCGTGACCGTCGGCCGCTACACGCGCGAGAAGAACCACGAGCGCCTGCTCATGGCATTCCGAGACGTGCACGCGGACGAACCGCGGGCACGGCTCCTCGTCGTCGGACACGGCCCCCTCGAGGACGAGCTCCGGGCCCAGGTCGACCGTCTGGGCCTTGCGGGGATCGCGTTCATCACCGGTGCCCTCCGGAATCCGTTCGCTGTCCTCCACGCCTCGGACTGCTTCGTGCTGTCGAGCGACTACGAGGGCCAGCCGATGGTGTTGCTGGAGGCCGCTGTCCTCGGGATGCCGATCGTGTCGACCGAGTTCGGATCGATCGAGGACGCCCTGCCAGACGGCATCATCCGCGTCGTGGAGGCATCGGAGTCCGGGCTCGCGGGGGGCTTACGCGAATTCCTCGGAGGCGCGATCCAGCCGCAGGCGTTCGACGTCGATGCGTACAACGCGAAGGCACGTGATCAGTTCGCCGCCGCGGTGGGCCTCCCGGCCGCTCACGAAGAAGACGCGGTCCTCTGACGTGGCCGGGGCGAGCATGCGGGCATCGTCAGCAGACGTCGGTCGCGCAGACCTCAGGGACCGGGAGCCGAATCGCGATCGCGACGCCTCCGGCGGGCAGCCCCTGCCGAGGAGCGTCGCCTGGACCATGGGAGCGATAGCGACCCTGCTGTCGCTTCTCGGGTCGTGGATCCCCTCGCTCTGGGGCGACGAGGCTGCCAGCGTCCTGTCCGCGCAACGCTCCGTCCCATCCCTGCTGGGAATGCTCCGGCACGTCGACGCCGTCCACGGCACCTACTACCTCGCGCTGCACTGGTGGGTCGCTGTCTTCGGCCCGAGCCCCTTCTCGGTCCGCGTCCCCTCCGCGATCGCGGTCGGACTGGGCGCCGTCGCGGTCGTCCACCTCGCAGCGCGGCTCTCCGGGCGCAGGACCGCCCTGTTCGCGGGGCTGGTCTACTGCCTGCTCCCCCGAGTCACCTACATGGGCGAGGAGGCGAGGGCCTACGCTCTCGACGCGGCCCTCGCCGCCTGGCTGCTCGTCCTCCTGGTCGACCTGGTCCAGCGGCGACGCACCTCTCGTCGCGCCTGGGTCGTCTACGCGGTCCTCCTCGCGCTTGGCGTGTACCTGTTCCTCTACCTGGCCCTGTTCGTCGTCGTGCACGGCGTCGTCCTACTCGCCGCCCGTGTCCCGAGGACAGTCTGGCGACGCTGGCTGATCGCCACGGTCGCCGCCATGGCAGCCGCTTCACCCGTGATCGCCGTGTCGATCTCGGAGCGAGCCCAGGTGGCGTTTCTCGCGAACCGGAACACCACGGGGTTCACGTCGCTGGCGGTGGGGCTCTGGTTCTCCACCTGGTGGGTGGCCCTGGTCGCCTGGGCGCTCATCGCAGTCGCTGTGGTGGCCTGGGCCCGGCGGCTGCTGCTCCCCGCCGCCGACCGTCGCGAGCACCTCTCCAGCCCCTCGATCGAAGCCGTGACGTTCGCGTGGCTCCTGATCCCCGGCGGCCTCCTGCTGCTCTCGACCCTGATCGTGGCCGACTTCTCCGGCCGGTATCTGTCCATGTGCGCCCCGGCGGCGGCCCTCGCGGTCGGAATCGGGCTCGAACGGCTGGCCTCGCGGCGCGTGGCACTCGGCATCACGGCTGCAGTCGTCGTCCTGGCGTCGTGCGTTCCCGTCTACGCCGCGCAGCGCACCCCGTATGCCAAGAACCAGAGCGACTGGGCGGAGATCAGCGCGACGATCAGCGAGCACTCCGAGCCCGGCCAGGCCGTCGTCTTCGACGAGACGATCAAGCCCTCCAAGAGGCCGCGGCTCGCCTACCGGACCTATCCCGCGGGTTTCCGGGGGCTCGACGACGTCGCTCTCGCCGTCCCGTACGACCAGGCTCCGACCTGGCACGACGAGACGCTGACTGTCTCACAGGCCGTCTCGAGACGACGGCTCGTCGGCCACTCGACCGTCTGGCTGATCGAGTACGCGACGCCGTCGCACGTCGACGTCTACGGCCGCTCCGCCCTCGAATCGGACGGCTACTCGATCGTCGCCTCGTACCGGACGCACCGGAGCGTGATCTACCGGCTCGTCCACGGGGCGCCCTTGAAGCGGTGACGCGTCTCTTGGCTGTTTCTTGGACACCCTAAAGAAAGTTATAGGCATGGAAAGACGACAACGAGCTGACGCCGTTCAGGGCGACCTGCCCTGGCTGTTTCGGACACGGCCTTCCCGTGCCGACGGAACCGCGTTCAGCGTGGCCGGCATCGTGGTCGTTGTCGCTTTCGGTTTCCTGATCGCGAAGACGCACGTCATGACCCACCTCGACCTTCAGGGCGTGAAAGCCCTCAACGCTCTCCACACGGGCGTTCTCGGGGCCCTCGGCAGCGTCGTCTACAGACTGTTCAGCCCGGTCGAGGCCGTCGCGCTCACCGTCCTGATCGTTGTCATCATCTGGGTAGTGTCGAAGAACGTGCGGCTTGCGGCGACCTTCGCTTTTACGGTGGCCGTGACATGGGTGTCAAGCGATGTGGTCAAGCTGCTCGTGCACCGCTCCCGCCCGGATGCGACCGCGTTCCCCCACCACCTCGCCCAGCGAGTCGTTGACCCGTCCTACCCCAGCGGGCACATGGTGTTCGTCTCCACGCTCGCACTCACCCTGTTCTTCCTCGCCCGCGGAACACGGTCGCACATCCTCGTCGCAGTCGCAGGCGCTGTCGTCACGGTGATCGTCGGCGCCTGCCTGATAGCGGATGGCGTGCACTATCCGACCGACGTGATCGCTTCCGCTGTGTGGGCTGCAGCCGTCACGCCCCTTGTCCTCGGGCTGTCCAACCGGCACCTTCTTCCCCGCACGTACCTCCTGCCCAGCTCCGTGGAGACCCTCGTATGATCTTTGACCCGCAGTCTTTTCTCACCGGCCTTGGTCCCGCGGCTCTCATCGGTCTCGGGATCATGGTGTTCATCGAGTCGGGGCTGCTCTTCCCGTTCCTGCCGGGCGACTCGCTCCTTTTCACCGCTGGCCTGCTCGCATCCAGCGGGGTGTTGCACATTCCTGTGTGGTCGGTCATCGTCGTCGCGTTCGTCGCTGCGGCGCTCGGAGACCAGGTCGGATACCTGCTCGGCCATCGCTTCGGACGGCGACTTTTCAAACCCGACGCGCGCCTCCTGAAGACCCGACGTCTCGACGAGGCTGAAGCCTTCTTCGCCAAATACGGCGGCCCGGCGCTGATCCTCGGCCGCTTTGTTCCCGTTGTCCGCACCTATGTGCCCCTCGCCGCCGGGACGAGCAACTACCACTACCGGAAGTTCTTGCTGTGGAACCTCACCGGCGCAGCCCTCTGGACGATCATCGTCAGCGTCCTCGGTGTGGTGCTCGGGCAGATCGCGTTCGTGCGGACCCATATCGACATCCTCGCGATCCTGATCGTGATCGTCTCCGTGCTCCCCATCGTCATCAGCGGTCTCCTGCGCTACCGGAAAAGCCGTCAGAGATCGAGCATCGAGGAGTAGGGGGCCGACGTGGTCCTGGATCAGACCCTGCGGCTCAGGGCAGCGCCAAGTGAGAAGGAGCCCGTATGAAGCGGCGCACAGCCGACACCGACGCGGTCCGGCGGGCCGTGACATCCATCGGCTGGCAGATCATGCTCGCCACAGGGTTCCTGGTCTTCGGGATCGTGGCGGTAGCCCTCCTCTTCGTCCTTCACCAGTCCCACACGACGAGCGAGATCTACAGCGGAGACAGCCGCACCCAGGACGTCTTCGTCGAGCAGATGGATCTCCTTCAGACGTTGATCGTCATCGGCATCGGGGCGGTCATCTACGCGGGCGCCGTCAGCTGGTTCATCGCCAGACGCGCCGTCCATCCACTCGGCGAAGCCCTCGCGCTGCAAAGAGAATTCGTCCGGGATGCCAGCCGTGCGCTCCAGACCCCGCTGGCTCACCTCGATGAACACATCGGACTGCTCCAGCGCGACGTCAGCCAACCCACGCCACCCATAGCAGCAGAGAGCGCGTTCCAAATGGCCGAGCTCCGCATGGAGTCCCGCGCCCTCATCAGCATCGTCGATGACCTTCTTCTCAGCGCTAGTGGCGCTGCCACCCACGAAGGGCTACGACCCATGCCAGCCAGGCGCTCTGCACCTCGCCGCTAATTGCGGTCCGCTGTCTAGCCTGCCGCGGAGTAACTGGTTCGTGTGACGCTGCGATCCTTGGAGCTATCTCAGATGCCCGACACGACAATCGCCACGTGATGGCTAAGACAGACAGCTCTCCGATGGCGAGCAAAGTCCCCGAGGTGACCGCGCTGTTTTGGATCGTCAAAATCCTGACAACAGGAGCAGGAGAGACCGGTTCTGATTTCTTGGTCACTCACGTGAACCCGGTTCTCGGCGTGGCCACCGGCTTCGTCCTCTTCGCCGTCGCCATGACGCTCCAATTCCGGGCACGACGGTACATTCCAGCCATCTACTGGTTCGCCGTCGTGATGGTCAGCGTCTTCGGAACCATGTGTGCGGACGTGCTCCACGTCGGACTGGACGTTCCCTACGCCGTCTCGGCGCCGGCATTCGCCGTCATCCTCGCCGCAGTGTTCTTCTTCTGGCGCGGGAGCGAGGGTACCCTCTCCATTCACAGCATCACGACGTCTCGCAGAGAGACGTTCTACTGGGCGACAGTGCTGGCGACATTCGCCCTCGGCACTGCGACCGGCGACCTCACCGCCACGACCTTCCACCTCGGCTACCTCACCTCCGGAATCGTCTTCACGATCGTGATCTGTATCCCGGCCATCGGATACGCTGCTCGACGCTTCGGTCCGATCCTCGCCTTCTGGTTTGCCTATGTGGTGACCCGGCCCATCGGCGCATCCTTCGCGGACTGGATGGGCGTCTCCCGCGCCCGCAGCGGACTCGACTTGGGCACAGGACCCGTCACTCTCGCGCTGCTTGTCGTGATCGGTGTCCTCGTGCTCGTCCTGTCGGTCCAAGCTGGACGTGATCCTCACGCGTCTCAGTCAGTACCTGCCGTTCCATCGAACTGAGGGGTGTGAGCCCGATGGATCAGCTTCACGATCCGAGAGGTCGTCGCCGTAATCGTGAGGTGAGCTTCATCGCCCCGACAATTTCCGCACCCTCGTCCGCTCCACGAACTCGGTGGTAGCGACCGCCCTTGATGGCCGTCAGACGTGGGTACGCGACATTACGCGCAGAAACAGCGGCGTGGTGGTCCTAGTCGGATCAGCCGAAGTAGTGTGCCCTTCGCAATAGCTGCGCGACAAGCTATATTTCGATTGTCGGGGTGGTCCCTTGGCATGGCTGGCGCCGCGCTCTTCCTGATCCGGATGCGTTACGGCGCCAGCCAGTTCTTCCTGTCCAGACCGCAGGGTCACCTTCCCTCCGAAAAGGAACACGTCAATGGGGGACCCGTGCCCTCCTCGAAGGTCAACACTTGACCGTTCCTCGCCCTCGGCCGGTCGTCCGCGGCAGAACCCGGCACGGCTCGAACCTTGCCTGACGGAGGTGCTGATTACCTCGGCTCTTGGTGACGAGAATCGACCCGGCCAGAGACGTCACCGTGATCGACTGCCCGTTCCGCGGTTCAGACCACATCCTCCTGAGCAGCCCTCGCTGCCGAGAAATGGGGACGGCGCAAACCTCCTATGACGAAAGCACATTAGTTGCTTGTACGCAAGTGATTTTTCGAGGAAGAGCAGAGGTTCCAAGCGGCTGATTAGTTGAGAACATGTCCTCCTTGCCACTGTGGGTGCTTGTGCTGATCTTCCTCGCCGGGGCAGCGGTGATTTGGGTCGCCGGAATCCAGTTGTCGAAATCCACTGATGTTTTGGACGCCCGCCTTCACCTGGGGAGCGCTCTCGGCGGTCTGATCGTTCTCGCCGTGGCGACGAATCTTCCGGAGATAGCCATTACGGTCAGCGCCGCTCTCTCCGGCGATGTCAGCATTGCGGCCGGCAACATTCTGGGCGGCATAGCCCTGCAGACTGTTGTCCTTGTGGTGCTCGATTTCTTCGGGAGACGAGGTTCGGGAGTGCGGCCACTAACCTATCGAGCGGCATCGTTGACTCTGGTTCTCGAGGCCGTGGTTGTCGTGGCGGTGCTGGCTGTCGTTGTCGCTGGAAGCCAGCTCCCGCCCACTCTGGTCTTCGCCCGGCTGACACCCGATGTGCTGCTGATCGCCGCTCTCTGGATCGTCGGGTTGTTCTTGGTCAAGCGGGCGGGTAAGGGCCTGCCGTGGCACGAAAGCGGGAACGCTCCTCAGGCGTCCAAGCATCCCTCGGGTCACCGTCGCCACAAGCCGGACAAGACCATGAGTGCCAGGAAGGCCGCAGTCGTGTTCGCGGTGTCGGCGGTCGCGACTCTTGTCGCCGGCGTTGTCCTCGAGCGGGCCGGGGAAGCTGCCGCTACCAAGATCGGCTTGTCCGGTGTCCTTTTCGGAGCGACCGTCCTCGCACTGGCGACCTCGTTGCCGGAAATCTCCACCGGGCTGCAGGCAGTGAAGCAAAGCGACGACAACCTTGCTGTCAGTGACATCTTCGGCGGAAACGCGTTCCTCCCGGTGCTGTTCCTTCTGGCCACGGTCATCTCTGGAAAGGCTGTCTTACCGCAAGCGAATCCCAGCGACATCTACCTGACAGCGATCGCAGCTCTGTTGACTCTCGTCTACATCGTCGGGCTCATCTTCCGCCCCAAGCGCCGCGTGTTGGGAATGGGGGTCGACTCCCTCGTCGTCCTCGGCCTCTATTTGGCCGGAGTCGCCGGTCTCTTCGCCGTCTCTCGAGGTTCTTAGGAAGGCTGCTTAACCGTATGGTCGCGGTGCGGGACGGGCTACTGTCCGGGTCTTGGAAGGACGTCTGCTGTGACGCGACCTGTCGAGGGCGAATAGTTAGCGCCGAGCAACGTCAGGGCGCCGGCCTCGACTGCTGACCTGATGATCGACGAGCGTCGGATCAGAGTCTGAATGGTGCCTTCGCGATGGTGTGCTCGGACTTCGTCTGGCGACACGGTGCCACCGAGACGAGCTGCTGTGACGGCGGGCTGGAGGCCTTGGACGAGCCGATCCAACGGAGACTGGTTTGACCTCGGTGCGGCTTCACTGGAGGCGAGGGCTGCTTGGACGGCGCCGCATCCGTCGTGGGTCATGAGCACGATCAAGGGGACGGCGAGTTGTGCGACTGCGAATTCCACGGACCCAATCGCTTCTGTGCTGGGTACGAGTCCGGCGTTGCGGATCACGAACAGATCACCGATACCGGCGTCGAAAACGATCTCCGCAGATACGCGCGAGTCCGAACAGCTGAACACGGCGGCGACCGGCGCCTGAGTGTTCAACCACTTGAGTCGGTCATTGACTGTTCGCCTCGGGTTGGCGGGGTGATCGGAGGCAAAGCGGACATTGCCGTCGGTGAGCTGGTCCCAGATCGCTGCCGCGGCGTCGGAGAGTTCGTTTCGGATGAAGACGGGTGCATGCATGTCGTCTGAGAGGGCCATGGTTTCCTAAAATTCGTCCTGTTCTTCTTGTTGGGAGCGCGTCGGTGCGGTGACGCGTCCCGGAGGGTTTTTGGTCAGAGCGTCGGCGGCGCGGATGAGCGCCAGGTGCGTCAGTGCCTGCGGGGTGTTTCCCGCTTGTCGGCCCTCGTCGAGGTCGTATTCCTCGCTGAGCAATCCCACGTCGTTGGCGTAGCCGAGGATCTGATCCATGAGGGCGCGCGCGTCGTCTTCTCGGGATGAGCGAGCGTACTGCTCGACCAACCAAAACCCGCAGGCGAGAAACGGGTTCTCCCCCGGCGGGAGTCCGTCGTGGGAGTGGTCGGTTCTGTACCGGAGGGGCAGGCCGGAGCGGACGAGGTCGTGTTCGATCGCGGCGACGGTGCCGAGCATTCTCGGATCATCCGGGTCGCAGTACCCGACTTGGGGAAGCAGCAGCAGGGATGCGTCGACCTCTTTCGACCCAAAGTACTGCGTGTAGGTCCCTCGCTCGACGTCGAAGCCGTGCTCTTCAATAGCGGTCCTCGTGACGTCGCGGAGTCGTTCCCAGTCCTCGACGGGTCCTTCCCGGCCGAAATCTCGGACGGCTGAGATCGCGCTGTCCAGGGCAGCCCAGATCATGACCCGCCCGACCGTGTAGAGCTCCGCTGGCCCCCTGGCCTCCCAAATGCCCTGGTCCTCTCGGTCGATGTTCTCGACCAGGTACTGCATCAGGGCTCGCTGCAAACTCCACCCGTTGTCGGTGTCTGGAAGGCCCGCTTTCCGGGCCTCATGCAGCGCCACCATGACTTCACCGATGACGTCGGCCTGGTACTGGGTGTAGGCGCCGTTGCCGACCCGGACCGGCGATGAACCCTGGTAACCAGGCAGGGTCGGGACGGTCCACTCATCAAGACGGCGCGCACCGGCGATGCCGTACATGATCTGGAGGTCCCGCGGGTCTCCGGCGATTGCCCGAAGCAGCCAGGACCGCCAGTGCTCTACCGCATGTTCGTAGCCGTGTGCCACGAGAACCGAGATCGTGAGGGAGGCATCGCGAAGCCAGACATACCGGTAGTCCCAGTTCCGCTGCCCACCGATCTGCTCCGGCAGGGACGTCGTGGCAGCGGCGATGATCCCGCCCGTCTTGGCGTGAGTCAGGGCACGAAGGACGAGCAGAGAACGCTGAACGGCAGCGCGGTCGGGTCCCTCCTGCATGTCGCGGGACGCCCATTCGCGCCACCATGCAGTCGTTGCTTCGAGCTCCGCGTCGACATCTGGTGCTGGGGGCGATTCCTCATAGGACGGCCCCCAAGTCAGGGTGAGGTCGACGACTTCCCCAGAAGAGACGACGAACTCTCCGTGGTGACGGAGGCCGTCGGCGCGAAGCTGCGGGCTTCGAAGGACGACCGAGTCGGGTCCGGCAGTTGCTGTGAGCACGGCGCGGTCGTCCCGGCGCTCTTGCTGCACCCAGGGAGTCGCGGACGCGTAGCCCAATCGCACTCGCACCTCGTGGCACATGGGGACGGTGCCGACGAACCCGCGAACCCGGCGGATGATGTGGGAGTTCTCGCTGGGATGCGGCATGAACTCCGTCACCTCGACCACCCCTTCAGGCGTCGACCATGTCGTAACCAGCGTGAACGTGTCGGCGAGGTACCGCCGCGAGGACGTGGCCTTGTCGGACACGGGCCGGAGCAACCACCGCCCGTGATCTTCATCACCCAGGAGCGCTCCGAAAATGGATGCCGAGTCGTAGCGGGGTAGACACAACCAATCGATGCTTCCGTCCACGCCGACGAGCGCCCCGGAGCGGCAATTGCTGAGCAGTGCGTAGTCCTCGATTGCCAACGTCACGCGCGACACGACCTTTCACTCGACGAAGTGATCGAAACCCCTCGAGATATCAACCCTAGAGTAATTGCGGTCACGCAATGATATGGGGAGTGCCGTGAGGGTTCAGGAAATCGCCCCCCTTTCGTCGCCGGAGCGACCGAGACGCCTCGATCACCTAGTCCGAAGCGAGAAAAGGCGCGGCGCCGGCGGATGGACGTCTGACTCTCCCGATTCGAAACCCCGGACTACGTCAGCTCCTTCGGGGCTTGCCCTGCTGTCGCGCAGGAGCTCCCGCACCATCCGAGCGCCTGTGGGGTCGACGTCGTCCATGCAGCGTCAATGTTCCTCCTGGCGCCCCCTGGCCTGAAAAGACGCAGTCCTGCTCTCCTCGGAATGATCGCGTCGGTATTCGCCCCCGAGCGAGTGGTTGACCACCACGGTGACCTCGAAATCCTCGAAGCAACAGGTGTAAGAGGGCATTGTCGGTACCAGGCGCACCTCGTTCAGTGCGCTCACTCTGGCCACCGGCTCGAGCATGCATTCCTGCCATGCTTCTGGGAGACTGATCTCGATGACTCCGCGAAAACGACAGCCCGGATCAACAGACGTGGACGCCCTGCTCAAGAGTGCCAATGCGCTGATGGGAATCGCGGCGCGGTCCGTCATCCAGGTCGAGGACCGCGTCACGAGCCCACAGCTGAGAGTGCTCGTCTTCCTTGCCGCAGAAGGGACCCAGAACCTGGGTGCCATCGCCGAGGAACTGCGGGTTCACCCCTCCAACGCGACCCGCACCTGCGACAAACTACTCAAGGCGGATTTGATCACTCGCTCCGAGGATCCGGCCGATCGGCGCTTTGTGCAACTCGATTTGGCACCCGCTGGCCGAGAGCTCGTCGAGAGCGTCTTGGCGAGCCGCCGCAAAGCGCTCTCCGAGGTGCTGGACCGGATTCCCGACGACGCCAGGGCGGTCGTCCTAGAGGGGTTCTCGACTTTCGCGGATGCCGCCGGAGCCAGCCATGCAGACGGGCGCTTCCTCCTTCACCTCTCCACGAGCTGACACTCGCCTCTCGCATTGGTTGCGTTACCGCAACTGTAGGGGGTTGACTGGAGTCGACCGGAGAAGAGCCGGTCTCCCGTCGATCGAGGTGACCATGTCCGCTCCCAAGACCGCATTCCTCCGCTCCCGCCCTTCCTTGACGGCGAGAGCTGGCGAGCAATCCTTCCTCACCTCGCGCGTGGGCCGGAAGGGCAACGTCCTCGTCTCGTGGGTGACCTCCACGGATCACAAGGTCATCGGCAACATGTACCTGATGACGTCGTTCCTCTACTTCCTCATCGGGGGAATCCTCGCCCTCGTCATGCGAGCGCAATTGTTCGAGCCCGGGCTCTCGGTCGTGTCCACGAAGGAGCAGTACAACCAGCTGTTCACGATGCACGGAACGATCATGCTGCTGCTGTTCGCGACTCCGTTGTTCTCCGGCTTCGCGAACGCACTGATGCCACTGCAGATCGGTGCACCGGACGTCGCCTTCCCGCGCCTGAACGCGTTCGCGTTCTGGCTGTACTTCTTCGGAGCGATCGTCACCGTGTTCGGATTTTTCACTCCTCGAGGTCCGGCATCTTTCGGCTGGTTCGCCTACGCACCACTGTCCGACGTCACCTTTACCCCGGGCGTCGGCGGGAACCTGTGGGTATTTGGGCTCACTTTGACCGGATTCTCCACGATCCTCGGCGCTGTGAATTTCATCACCACCATCATCACCTTGCGTGCGCCGGGGATGACGATGTTCCGGATGTCGCAATTCACCTGGACGACCCTGATCACTTCGATCCTGGTCATCATGGCGTTCCCGGTGCTGGCTGCTGCGCTCTTCGGGCTCGGATTCGACCGCGTGTTCAATGCCAACGTGTTCAACCCCGCCAACGGGGGCGCGATCTTGTGGCAGCACCTGTTCTGGTTCTTCGGCCACCCCGAGGTCTACATCATCGCCCTGCCTTTCTTCGGCATCATCAGCGAGACCCTCCCGATCTTCAGCCGAAAGCCGATCTTCGGGTACAAAACTCTCGTCTACGCCACCATCGCCATCGCCGCACTCTCGGTCACGGTGTGGGCACACCACATGTACGTCACCGGCTCCGTCCTCTTGCCGTTCTTCTCTTTGATGACCATGCTTATTGCAGTTCCAACCGGGGTGAAAATCTTCAACTGGGTGGGCACCATGTGGCAGGGATCGGTGACGTTCGAGACGCCGATGCTCTGGGCCGTCGGGTTCCTCATCACCTTCACCTTCGGTGGTCTCACCGGTGTGATCTTGTCGTCGCCTCCGCTGGATTTCCACGTCTCGGATTCGTACTTCGTCGTCGCCCATTTCCACTACGTCGTCTTCGGAACCGTGGTGTTCGCCATGTTCGCCGGGTTCTACCTGTGGTGGCCTAAATGGACCGGCAAGATGCTCAACGAGCGGCTCGGCAAAATCCACTTCTGGTTGCTGTTCGTCGGGTTCCACATGACGTTCCTGATCCAGCACTGGCTGGGAGTCATGGGCATGCCGCGCCGCTATGCCACCTACCAGCCGGCCGATGGATTCACGTGGCTGAACCAGCTGTCCTCCGTCGGGTCGATGCTCCTTGGCGTCTCGATGCTCCCCTTCCTCTTCAACGTCTACCTCACCGCCCGGAGTGCACCCCGAGTCGCGGTCAACGACCCCTGGGGCTATGGGCGTTCGCTCGAGTGGGCAACGTCGTGTCCCCCGCCCCGGCACAACTTCACCTCCATCCCCCGCATCCGTTCAGAGTCTCCCGCGTTCGATCTCAACCACCCGGAGGCGGGCCCACCGGTGGGTATCGGACCCCTCAAAGATGGTCCGGACGCACCTCACATCGACCTCAGTGACGGCTCCACCCGATGACCATCCCCGTACCACCAACGAAAGGAACACCCGTGCTTCTCGACGGAAAGACCATGATCGTCACCGGCGGCAACTCCGGCATCGGCGAGGCGATCGTCCTCGCCGCCGCGGCCGAGGGCGCCAACATCGTCATCGACTATGTCGCGCACCCCGAAGCGACGAAAGACCTCATCGCCCGTATCGAGAAGGCCGGCGGCAAGGCCGTCGGCGTCGACGCCGACGTCAGCAAGGCGGAGGATCTGCACAAAATGGTCCAGACCGCCGTCGACACCTTCGGCCGCCTCGACGTCATCGTCAACAACGCCGGCATCGAGACCCGCACCGGCGTCCTCGACACCACCGAAGACGAGTTCGAGAAGGTCATGGCGATCAACCTCAAGAGCGCCTTCTTCGGCACCCAGTTCGCCGCGAAGCAGTTCATCGCGCAGAAGACGCCCGGCCTCGTCATCAACATCTCGTCGGTCCACGAGGACTGGCCGATGCCCGGCAACATCGCCTACTGCGTCTCGAAGGGCGGCACCCGCATGCTGACCCGCACCGCCGGCGTCGAGCTCGGCCCGCACGGCATCCGCGTGGTCAACGTCGCTCCCGGCGCCGTCGACACCCCGATCAACACCTCGACCACCTCCGACCCCGAGAAGCTGAAGCAGCTCGAGGACGCCATCCCCGTGCGACGTCTAGCGGAGCCTGAGGATATCGCCGACATGGTCGTCTTCCTGGCCTCCGGCAAGGCGTCGTACATGACGGCGACCACGGTGTTCATCGACGGCGGCATCATGCAAGGTTCCGTCGGGCTCTAGAACGAGGCCCGACTCACGCGGGCTCGGTATCGGATTCCGTGTAGTGCCCCCGGACCCCGTCCGGTCGCACTCCTCGAGGATCCGAGTCCGCGTCCGTGTAGGTGCCTTCGTAGTTCGGGTCCGTGTTCACTGCGCCTGCCCGCCTCGTGTAGCGGCCTCTAACAGTTCGAGGCCGAGCTGTCTCCGGGTCCGTTTCCGTGTAACGGCCGACCTCTTCGACGGCACTGCTCGCCGCGGGTGCACCTGCGATTTTGCGATGTCTTCCACTCATCGGCCTTGCCTCCACTCATGTCGACAACCCGGACGGTTGCGTCTACGCAAGTATCGCTTCTCCGCGGAAGGGGGGCAAGGGTCTCAGTGATCGTCGGCGACGGCGAGCTGGATGTACACCGCTGTGAGCAGGCAGAAAATGTATGCCTGGAGGACACCTACCAGGATCTCCATCAAGGTGAAGGCGAACCCGAACACGAAAGTGCCGACGCCCAGAATTTTTAGCAGCCCCGGCCCCTCGAGGAACAGGAAGGTCGTTCCGCTGAAGAACAGGACGAGCAGGAGGTGGCCGACGATCATGTTCATCAGAAGCCGCAAGACCAAAGTGACAGGTCGCAGGATGAATGTCGAGACGATCTCGATCGGGGTCACGATGATGTAAAGCGGCCACGGCACTCCGGGCGGGAAGAGGCTGTTGCGGGTGAAGCCGATGGCGTTGTTTCGCAGGCCGGCGTAGATGAAGGCCAGGTAGGACACCGCGGCCAGAATCAGGGGCACGCCGATGACGCTCGTTCCGGCGAGCTGGAATCCGGGGATGACGCTGGTCAGGTTGAAGAAGAGCACCACGAAGAAAATGGTCGTCAGGAGCGCCAAGAACCGGCTGCCATCTTTCTTCCCGAGGATCTCCTGGGCGATATTGACGCGGACGAGGTCTAATCCCATCTCGATCAAACTTTGGAACCGGGTGGGGATGAGTTTCAGGCGGCGGGTGCCGAGGCCGAAGATGAGGCAGAGGGCAAGGGTCGCAGCGAGGCGGATCAACGTGACCCGGTTCACTTCGAACGGAGTGCCTTTGAGCAGGAGGGCCGGTGGAAAGAACTCGTCAATCGAGGGGCCCTGAAATGCCGTGGCGGCTACCAGTGTCGTTTGGACCGGATGGGTCAGGGCAGTGAGCACAGCGGAGCTCCGGACTATTCGGATGGGCAGGGATCAGCGGGCAAGGGCCAGCGGATCTAGCCAACCAGAATGTGTGCACGTTCGCAATTACTGCACTGGAGCAGCCTCTTGCCCCATCCGAGAAAAGCCTGTGCGTGAACGCAAATAATAAGGTCTACGGTGAAAGGAAGACACCCTCGGTGAGAAGGATGGGATGACATCAGGCAAGGACCTTCGAGTGGAGCGGATGCTCGGCGCAAGGCTCAGTGCGGAGCGAAGCATCGGGGGCATGCATCGAGAGATGCTCCGAGAGGCCGCGTTGCTCCGCCTGCAGGTCCTCCACGTGGTGCATCAAGTCAACATCCAGGAAATTACCAACCAGGAGGCCGAAGAAATCTTCCGGAAAATTGATCTCCAGGCGAACGGATAAGCCAGCTCGTGAAAAATCATCACACGTCTCCCTCAGACGCCATGAAGCTCACGGTTCCGACCTCTCTTCGGATCGGCATCGCAGGAGCAGAACGCCCCTTGTGCGCCAGCATCTCCCGACTCCTCGGCAGTCAAGGCGTCCACCACACAGTCCTCGTCGAAGACGACGGCTCGATCCCTCGGGGGCTCCCGCGCGCTTCCACAGCCCCGATGCGCCTCGATGAACACCTACCCGCCTCTAGCCCCTTGGCGAACCTCGACGTCTTGGTGCTCGCTCCGGCCGCTCCGGCCCCGGACGGTTTCACAAGGCAACTTGAAATCGTCGACGCCGCAGCCGCCGCAGGTGTTCGCCACTTTGTCTACGTCTCTATCCTCAACGCGACGGACGACGCTCTTTACACCGGTGCCCGCGACCACTTCCGGGTCGAGCAACGCATTAGGCAAACTGGGGCCCAATTCACGATCCTCCGCCCCACGCTGCTCCTTGAACGCGCAGCCAACCTGCTCGCCCCCACCGGACACATGTACGGACCCGGCGGGAACGGGACCGCCACACTCCTGCCGCGGCAGCAGCTCGCTCAAAAGACGGTCCGCGTTCTGGCAGACCTGGACGCCTACGCCGGACAGACCCATCCGATTACGGGGCCTGAGGCCTTCACGCCGAAACAAATCGCAGCACAACTCTCCGGCCAGGAGGGACACCCCATCCACTACCACCCTGAAGATGCGGAAACGGCATTCATTCGCCTCGTGGACTATGCGGTGCCGCCCTGGAAGGCCGCCGCCGTTGTAACCCTCTACGAAGCGCTGACGGCGCAACAGTTTGCACCTATTTCACCTGTACGAGCTTTGCCCTGAAGCCTTCGATCTCACCCACGATCACGTGAACCCAACGCCGTCTGCCGCAGTTGAGTGAAGTGGCGCCTTCGAAGCCTTGACGGCCGCCCGCAGCGGACTCGACATGGGCACAGGACCCATCGCTCTCCCGCTGTTTGTCGTGATCTCCGTCCTCGTCCTTGGCTTGTCGCTGCAAGGCCGGCGGCGGGCGATAGAGCCTTCCGGGATAGCGGCTGAGCGCCGTCGGAGCGCGGCACGAAACACTGAGAGCTCGGCCTCGCAACCCGGAGGGACGGCAGAGCTCCTCAACCCAGCATCGCTTTAGTCAGGCCATTCGTCGGGAAGAGCTGCACCGGGCAAGTCGCCCAACGCGTGTACCTCCTCGCGCTATTGAATGAGCTGTCACGCAGAAAGTTCCACCTCCGGCTGGTCGCCGTCAGCCGAAAGAACGGGAGCCCCATCTTTCCTTTCACTCGAGTATTGGACATGATGATCTGGTGCTAACGGTCGCCGACTACATGCGCGAGGTGATCCCTCGCGTGTACTTGCCCGTCCTGCGCGAGCTCCGACGAAGGACGAGCTCGAGACCCTGAAGCTCTCCATTCGAGATTCCGGCTCCGACACGTGGCCAAATGACGCAGCCGAACTTCCGCCCGATGCAGTGATCGGCACCGACGAAGAGATGCTTGCCGTCGAGGTTCACGGCGAACTTCAACTCTTTTGGCTCGCCTCGTCGATGACCGACGAAGAGAACCGCGAGCGGTTCTACTCCGACCTCCAGGACTGACGCCTACCCGCTGGCAGTTCCTGCGCGCCTCGGTCGCGCCAGGCCCGGACGACCTGTTCATCGCGCAGGACTCCCAGCAGAGAATCTACGGGCGCCAGGTCGTGCTCGGTCGATACGGGATCCAAATCGTAGGACGCTCCAGAAGATTGACCCTCAACTACCGAACCACCGCCGAGAACCTAGCTTTTGCGGTCGGCATCCTCTCAGGTGCGGAGTTCGTCGACATGGAAGACGCCGACGCGGTCAGCACTGGCTACCGGTCGGCCCGGCGTGGGCCGGCCCCGATCCTGCATGGTGTTCCGGACCTCCGCGCAGAACTCGATATGGCCGCCCGGCTCGTCTCCGAGTGGCTGGGCACCGGTGCCGCGCCGGAGACCATGGCCGTGCTCGTCCGGGACGCCCGAGTCCGGGACATCGTGTCCCGCGGGTTGCGGGACCGAGGCGTCCGGATGCTCGAGGTGGACAGCGGGGAGCTGGGGACCGGGCTACCCGTCGTGATGACCATGCACCGCGCGAAGGGCACCGAATTCCTGAACGTGCTCCTCTTCGGTGTGAGCGCGTCCGCGCTGCCGAGCCAAGCCGTCCTGAGCGGGCTCTCGGACATTGAGCGCGACGACGCGCTACTACGCGAGCGTTCCCTGCTCTACGTAGCCGCGACGCGCGCACGCGACCAGCTTGCGTGCACCTGGAGCGGGCCTCGATCGCCGTTGGTGCCGTTGCTGTCTTGAGCGGGTAGGAGCCCCGGGGTCACTGTCCGCGGTGAAGAGAAGCGATCGGGACACACTGGACTTAGATACTCCTAGGTGGGGCGTTCACCTCTCTCGCGACATCCAATTGCCAAACGCCACTGCGGTGGTCCCCGGGCCGAGTGCAAAGCGAACGAGGCGCACCAACTAAAAGCGTCGTAAGTGCCTGCCGTGGTCAGAGCAACGGTGGACGGCGCGGCTTCAGCAGGTCTCGCTCAGAAACCATCGCTCCCGCGAGAGGTGGCACTAAATGAGCATCAACCCCGACGCTCAGGATTCGACAAGCGAAAACAGTTCCGGTTGCTTCGCACGCCAATCCAAGCCTCGCGTCGTTTCCATGCGGTCGCCAGAGTCTCAACTAAGTTGAGACAAGTCTCACCTGCCTTGAGAAACGACAGCCTGAGACGGATGAAAGAGAGCGAATGACGGGAATCGAACCCGCGCTACCAGCTTGGGAAGCTGGAGTTCTACCATTGAACTACATTCGCGAACCGCACCCGGGGGCGTCGGTGCGTCAATCATACCGAAGGTCGCAGAGTGCGCGATCCGTACCGCTGCCGTCGACAATTCAGGACCCGGGCCGTCGCTACGCCCTAGTGCCCCGGCTGCCGTGTGCCTGCATCCTGAATTGCCGACGCGCCGACGATCCGCTTCCGCCGAGCCCGACAACCGGACGACCTGACGCGTGACGCCCTGACGACCAGCGCGCACCCGTCGCGTCGACAACTCAGGATGGAAGCCGCGCAGGGCACAGCAGAACGACCGACACGCGGCCTGCATCCTGAATTACCGACGCGACAGCAAGCGAGCTGCCCGAGCAGCCCCAGCCTCAACCGACGGAGACGATCCTCACGTCGACCCGCGGTGCCGGCAGCACGGTGAGCGCGAGCCGCTCCAGGATCGCGGCGGCCACGGCGCGCACGACGACCGGCCCGCTGTGGTCGTGAGCGACGACCACGTCGAGCTCGACGAGCGTCTCCGCGTCGCTGATGGTGAGAGAGACGCGAGGCTCCGGCCCCGACGGCCCCGAAGCCCCCGCCGACGCCTCCGACCCCCCGGGACGCATCGCCGCCAGCCCCTCGACCACGCGCCGCGCGAACCGCCCGATCCCGAGCCTCGGCTGCACCCGCAGCACGCCCGGCACGGCGGCCACGACGGCGTCGAGCTCCTCGGCAAGTGCGCGCGTGGCCGCTGGGTCGACCCGGGGGCTCACGACTCCGCTCCCGCCTCGAGCAGGTGCACGTCGCCCACGACGATGTCGACCGCCTCGACCTCGAGCTCGGTCTGGCGGAGCAGCGCGAGCGACACGGCCTCCCGCACCTCGTCCGCCATCACCGGCACGTACTCGCCGCGGAGGGCGCTGATGGTCACCTCGACGCGCACGGGCGTCCCGACCGCCTGCACGTCTCCGTCGAGCGAGCACGAGATGACGACGGCGCCGGGCACCGAGTCGCCGGCCTCGCGGATCAGCCCGCGCACCGCCCCCTC